>JBDKHS010000087.1:0-2719 GCA_039797505.1 Pseudomonadota bacterium
AAACCATCGGGAGAGGCTTGCACCGCATATTCAATATTAATGCCCCATTGTTTGCCATTACCAAGCAGTTGTTCAAAGCGTGGCGTGTCTTGTGGGGTTGAAATCACCAAAATGTCACGAATTCCCGCCAACATCAAGGTGCTGAGCGGATAATAAACCATCGGTTTATCATAAATCGGCAACAGTTGTTTAGACACGACTTGAGTCACAGGATGCAGGCGCGTCCCTGAACCGCCCGCAAGAATAATACCTTTCATCATGATTTAAAATATCCCGCTTTTTAAAAGATTGCTGATTACAGCCTGATTTCGGTTATTTTATCCTAATCACGGCACTATAAAAATACGATTTTAAGATTAAGTCTTATTTTCAAAGGCTAAGCATGGGGGAAATTTCAGAATTTTAACAGAAGCTCCCAACCCTGAGGATAGTCTCAAAGTCGTTTTAAAAGCAGCCCCCAACCCCCTAAAGGGGGCTAAAGATAAAAGATTTTGTCTTTAAAGTCCCCTTTAGGGGATTTAGGGGCTGGTCTTTCCTCGTTCCCAAACGCTGTTTGGGAATGCCTGTCGGTCAAGCTCCGCTTGACAATACGCTACAGTTATCTTGCCCTCACATTTGGAAATGAGAAAATGCTGAGTATGTTATCTCGTCATCTATTGGAGATATTGCAGGTTTTCCGAATCGTCAAGCAGAGCTTGACTTGCAGGCGTTCCCAAACAGAGTTTGGGAACGAGAAAATGAATTATGCTTCTTGCACTAGCCCTCCCCTTTAGGGGATTTAGGGGCTGGTTTTAATCTTTAGCCCTAGGGGGTGGATTAGAGGCTTCTTTAATGACTTTGCTCCAACTGCGCGGCGGCATAACTAGCGTGCTGGGTGAGCAATGAAGCTTGTAACAAATTTTGGGTATACGGATGTTTCGGCTCGGTGAACAAAGTTTCAGTTTCACCCTGTTCTACAAACTGTCCATTACGCATCACAATAATGCGGTGCGACATCGCTCGAATCACTTTTAAATCATGGCTGATGAACAAATAGCTGATGTGGTGGGTATGCTGCAATTGAATTAATAATTCTAAAACCTGTTTTTGTACAGAGACATCCAGCGCACTGGTGGGTTCGTCCAACAGAATTAATTGCGGCTCTAAAATAATCACCCGTGCAATTGCAATGCGTTGCCGCTGCCCGCCTGAAAATTCGTGTGGATACCGCCACAACATGGATTCTTCCAAACCGACTTCGCCTAAAACCTTTAAAATGCGCTCACGGCGTTGCTGGCGATTGAGTTCAGGAAAGTGAATTTCTAAGCCTTCGCCAATAATCTGCTCAATGGTCATGCGCGGTGACAGTGAAGAATACGGGTCTTGAAACACCACTTGAAAATTTTTCCGCAAGGGGCGCAGGTTACGATTGGGTAAATTATCCAAACGTGTGCCGTCAAATTCAATCGTGCCGTTGCAAGTTTGCAGGCGTAATAAACACATCCCTAACGTCGTTTTACCTGAGCCAGATTCCCCCACAATACCCAGCGTTTCCCCTGCATACAGTTTTAAATCCGCATTATTCACCGCTTTAATCGTGGCAATTTGGCGTTTAAAAAACATGCCTTGTTTCACAGGAAAATGGCAATTAATCCCAACCGCATTCAGCAAAATTTTAGGGTTGGACTCGTAATCAAACGGCGTTTGTAATTGCGTGGGTTGGCTATTCAATAATTGCTGGGTGTAGGGGTGTTGTGGGGCTTCAAAAAGTTGTGCCGTGGGGGCTTGTTCAACCAAATGCCCCTTTTGCATCACACAAATACGGTCTGCAAAACGGCGCACTAAATTCAAATCATGGGTAATTAATAGCACCGCCATTTGAAATTCGCGCTGCATATTTTCCAATAATTCCAAAATTTGCAGTTGAATGGTGACATCAAGCGCGGTGGTGGGTTCATCAGCAATCAGTAATTTCGGGCGACAGGCAAGTGCCATTGCAATCATCACCCGCTGGCGTTGTCCACCTGAAAGCATGTGTGGATACGCATCAAAACGGCGTTGTGGCTCGGGAATGCCTGTGAGTTCTAAAAGCTCTAACGCCCGAGTTTTGGCTGCAGCTTTGCTCATGTTTTCATGAATTAATAAAGGTTCAATGAGTTGCGTGCCGATAGGATAAACGGGATTGAGCGAGGTCATCGGCTCTTGAAAAATCATGGCAATTTCTTTGCCGCGAATGTGCCGCAATTCAGGCTCGGGTAAACTCAGTAATTCTTTATCTTCAAATAAAATTTTGCCTGTGGGGTAGTGCACTTGCTGCGGGTCATGCAATTGTAAAATCGACAGCGCGGTGACCGATTTCCCTGAGCCTGATTCTCCCACAAGGGCGAGTTTTTCCCCTGCTTGAATGTCAAAACTAATGCCATGCACCACTTCACTGCGGTTATTGGCATAGCGTCCAAAGGCAATCGAAAGTTGTTCAACATGCAATAAGGCTGAGGTGTTCATAAGCGGCTTTTCAGTTTATAAATGAGTGGAAATGATAGTTTCTTGTGCCCAGTTTACTGCGAATTAAATTTAAAGAAAGCCCTTTACCTTGCTAATTAACCTGAGTTCGACGTAAATACTTATGTATATCAATTAGCTATCCGTAAAGCGTGTGAATATTAAAATAATCAATAAATTAGCCTCGTAGGTTGGGCTGGCAACTGAACTGCTTTATTTTCGTTGGGTTAGCTTAGGC
>JBDKHS010000088.1:0-7479 GCA_039797505.1 Pseudomonadota bacterium
TCAAAAGGGAGAGGTCCAAACTCAGCATCAAAAGAAAACGTTTTAAAGCCGCTCTCAGTGATTCCTTTAGAGAAAATATCTTCTCTCTTTCAGATTGATCTTTTATATGCGCTTGCCCTGCAGTTTTGAATGGGAATGGAGGAATTGTGAAACCTAACTTATTGTCTGAATCAGGATTTACAGGATTTTATCTTGTTTCAATGCTTCAGTCGTAGGGTGGAATAGCGTAGCGTATTCCACCAAGAAACGTGATAACTCTAGTCAAGCTAAAAAACCTTATAACTTCAGCACTTTCAAAAGAAATATTCTCCAAGTCAATCGCTTTTACACTATGATTAAAGAATATGCACAAGCCCTACCTGTTCACTAACGTTTAGTTTAAAATTCAAACTACTTCGATGAAAGCGCATCATAAAATACAGATGAGAGGGTGTCGCATGGTAAACTCTATGCTTGTGACTTTGGAACACTTATCCCACGCACAATGCCGAACTCGTGAAATCTGGCTGGTTTCAGCTCTCAACTTTTGAATTTCCGAATGGAAACTATGGATAAAAATTCTTCCCCTGCTTCTCCATGGATAGAAGCGTTAGAAATGTGGTGGCAGGCTCTTGCCCCTTCTACGCCGCCTGAACATCGTCAAGTCTTGCGTAAACTCATAGACCAAGGCAAAAGTTATTTTGCCTTGAATGGTGAGTTTCTCAAAGCTTTCCAACAAGCTCCCAAAGATGAAATGTTGCCCGAAGAGTGGCAAAAATTATGGGAAAATGGATTTGCAACGCTGAAGGAGAATTTTGAAAATTTATACGACTCTCAAAAACACTACGCCGCTTGGGAAGCTCCGCTAAACGATTGGCAAAAAACTGCCGCAACTTTATCGCTGTTACCGATTGATCATTTACGCGACTTTCAAAAACAAAACTCACAAACGGCTCATGAAATTTTTGGCGCACATTTGCAGCCCTTGCTCAACGTCCCCAAACTCGGCTACACCCGCGAATGGCAAGAACGTCAACAAGAAATGTCGCAATTATGGGTTCAATATCAAGAAGCGCAACAAGCCTACAGCACCGTATTTTCTAAAATTGGAATTCGCACCATCAATTTAATGCAGGCGAAAGTGCTGGCAATTCATAACAGCGACAATCCTGATTTAGAAATCAGCCGCCTGCGTGATTTATACAATCTCTGGGTGGAATGTGGTGAAGAAGCCTATGCGGAAACTGTGGTCACCCCCGAATTTGCAGAAGTGAATGCGCGTTTAATCAACACCTTGATGGCATGGAAACGGCATCAGCGTTTAGTGGTTGATGAATTTGCAGGCATGATGAATATGCCAACGCGCTGCGAATTAGATACTTTAAGCCTGCGCATGCAGCAATTGCGCCGTGAGAATAAAATTTTACAAGCCGAACAAGATGGCTCGGTTTTAGATGAAGTGCGCCAAGAATTATATAGCTTGCACGATGAAGTCGAGATGTTGAAACATATCCTCAAAAAACAGCAAAGTTCATCACCCAATAATTTGCTGGCACGTCTCAATCCTACGTGCGTGAACGCGCCTAAAAAGACTCCGAAAAAACCTGCGCCCGACGCAGAAACGCCCGTCAAAGACACCACCAAGGGGAATAAGTAAATGCTGCCTTTTCATATTCGCCCCGACCAAGCTGTGCAAGACATGCTGGAGTTTAATAAAAAACTGGGGGATGGTTTAAAAGTGCTCTCCGATATTGGGGAAATTGAAGTCGGAATTACCCCAAAAGAAGCCGTTTATCAAGAAGATAAGCTGGTGTTATATCGTTATAAACCCTTGGTTGATAATCCCAGCCCCATTCCAACGTTGGTGATTTATGCACTGGTGAATCGCCCTTACATGGTGGATTTACAAGCCAATCGCTCGCTGGTGCGTAATTTATTAGAAGTTGGGCAAGATGTTTACCTGATTGATTGGGGTTATCCCGACATGGCGGATCGTTTTTTAAGTCTTGATGATTATATTAACGGCTATATTCACCGCTGTGTTAAAGCACTTTGTAAACGTTATGGAATTGAAAAGGTTAATATTATTGGGATTTGTCAGGGCGGCTGTATGAGTTTGTGTTACAGCGCGTTGCACCCCAATAAAGTTCAGAATCTGGTGACGATGGTCACGCCTGTTGACTTCAAAACCCCCGATAATTTGCTGAGCCATTGGGCGCAAAAAATCGATGTGGATTTATTGGTAGACACGTTGGGCAATGTGCCGGGTGAGTTTTTGAATTGGTTATTTTTGTCACTCAAACCGTTGCGACTGACGGGACAAAAATATTTAGACATGGTTGACAGTTTGGATAATAAAGAAGCCACAAAAAACTTCTTACGCATGGAAAAATGGATATTTGACAGTCCCGATCAAGCGGGCGAGGCATTTCGGCAATTTGCGAAAGATTTTTTCCAAAAGAACGCGCTGTTCACCCAAAAATTAATTATTGGGGATAAGAAAGTCGATTTGAAAAATATCACCATGCCTGTGTTGAATATTTATGCAACCCAAGATCATATCGTGCCGCCAGATTCCTCCAAAGCCTTAAAACAATTGATTCCAAGCAGCACTGATTACACCGAGCTGTCTTTTCATGGTGGGCATATTGGTATTTATGTCAGCGGCAGGGCGCAACGTGAAATTCCCAGTACGATTGGGAAATGGTTGGATGCACGGCGTAAGGCTTAACAGGCTCTGAATTAGGGTTTATAGAATCTATTTGAAGTCTAGTGTAAGATGTAAAAGATAACGAATAGAGAATCAAAGCGAGATAAAATGAACCCTTATTCCAGTAACCTGAACGATGCACAATGGGCTAGATAAGTTATTGCCCAAGAAAAAGCAAACCTGTCCTCATAAATGGAGCAATCGCCTCCTATTTGATGCCATGCTTTACCAGCTCAAAAATGGCTGTCATTGGACAGACCTTCCCAAAGACTTCCCCCCGTATTCAACAGTCTATTGGTATTACAAACAATGGCGGGCTGAGGGAGTTATCGATAAACTGATGGTACGCCTACATGAAAGCCAGCGCACGCAATTAAAAAAAACGCATACACAAGCCTGATTATGGTCGATTCCCAAGCGGTGAAGAATACCTGTCTCGCCAGTCGTCAGAGTAAGGGCTTTTGCTTTTACAAAGCCACCAACGGTATTAAAAGACATTTAGCCGTGGATAGTTCAGGCTTTCCTTTGTTCACGTACTGTAGCAAAGCCAATATCAGCGATGATGTCGGTTTGATAGAGATGTTCAAGCAGAATCTCGACTACTTTAGGGACAAGGCCTTAGATATGCCTAAAACTACAATCTTATTGGATAATGGCTATCATCCAGAACGTATTAGGAAAGAATTAGAGGAGTTTTACCCTGAAATCATGGATAAAATCCAATTTGAGTTATCGCCCAAACCCTCTAAGCAAGAAAAGTTAGCGCAAGGTAAAACAGGCTTTGTGCCCGTCAAAGCGAGGTGGGTAGTCGAACGTTCAAATGCTTGGGTAGAGCGATGTAAGTCCTTGGTTAAGAACTTTGAACGGACTAATGCTAATGCAAAACTCAAACTGTGTTTTATCAGACTTCTGATTAAACGACTCGCTTCTTTTTAAAGACTTCAAATCGGTTCTATAGAAACGATTTGGAATCTTACATGTTAAGCTAAGTTTACGAGGTTGAGCTGATTGTAGGTGCGAATTTATTCGCATGCATTTTTAATTCGAGAGCGTTGTGCGAATAAATTCGCACCTACAACCAGCTCTTTTGACAACATCAACTATTCAGTTTGAAGCTTAACTTCAGAATAGGGATGATTTCAAATCGGTTCTATACACCCTAGGCTTACTAATCCCAGTTCAAAGCCCCACCCGTTTTATATTCAGTGACACGGGTTTCAAAGAAATTCTTTTCCTTTTTCAGATCGATGATTTCCGACATCCACGGGAAATTATTCACAGCACCCGCATACAATTCAGGCAGCCCGATTTGGTCACAGCGACGGTTTGCAATATAACGCAGATAATCCACAAACATATCCGCATTCATGCCCAACACCCCGCGCGGCATGGTGTCATAAGCGTAGTTAATTTCTAACTCCACCGCTTCCCGAATCATGCTACAAATTTCATCTTGAAAAGCCTTAGTCCACAAGTGCGGATTTTCAGATTTAATCTGATTAATCACGTCAATGCCAAAATTTAAGTGCATCGATTCATCACGCAGAATATATTGAAACTGTTCCGCCGTGCCCACCATCTTGTTGCGCCGACCCATGCTTAAAATTTGGGTGAAGCCCACAAAGAAGAAAATTCCTTCAAAGCATACATAAAATGCACACAAATCCCGCAAGAAACGCTGGTCATTTTCAGGCGTGCCGGTGTGGAAATTGGGATCGCTCAAACTGTCGGTGTATTTTAAAGACCAGACCGCTTTATCATGAATCGAAGGAATTTCACGATACATGTTGAACAATTCAGATTCTTCCATGCCCATCGATTCAATCGCATATTGATACGCGTGGGTGTGCAAAGCCTCTTCAAACGCTTGGCGCAGCAAATATTGACGACATTCAGGATTAGTTAAATGTCGATACACCGCCAACACCAAATTATTTGCCACCAAAGAATCGGCGGTTGAGAAAAAGCCCAAATTACGCTTAATAATCAAGCGTTCATCGTCGGTCAAACCATCGCGAGATTTCCACAGCGCAACGTCAGCATTCATATTAATTTCATTGGGCATCCAATGATTGGCGCAGGCATCTAAATATTTATCCCAAGCCCATTTGTATTTAAACGGCACGAGCTGATTTAAATCGGCGCGGCAATTAATGATTTGTTTATCATCGACTTGAATGCGGCGCGCACCCATCTCTACCGTTTCAAGCCCCGTCGCGCCGTAAGGCAGGGCTGAAGAATTATGGAGCGGTGACATGCCTGTAGGAAGAGGGGAGCGTGTCGCCACAGGTTCGTCAAAATCTAACATGATCAATAAACTCCGTTGCTACTGAGATAATCTATAAGGGAAAGAATGAGTTAAGAATGACTGCGCCCCCACCCCCCTAAAGGGGGCTTTAAAACCAGCGTAGGGTGTATAAGCATCGCGTCATACACCTTACGATTTGAAAAACGGTACAGTCACAATTTAAAGCAGGTGTATGGCGGCTATGCCTTATACACCCTACGCTTACTTTAAAGACAAAAAATCTTTAAGATTTAATCTGTAAAAGCCCCCTTTAGGGGGTTGGGGGCTTGTTTAATTATTACTGGCAAGACTCGCAATCAGGATTATCAATGGAACAGGCTTGGGGCGCGGGTTCATTGCTGACCGCATTTAATTTGCGATCCCGAATCGTGCTTTTCTCGACGTGTGTCGCGCCCATGCTGCGCAAGTAATACGTGGTTTTCAAACCACGCAGCCATGCCAGTTTATACAAGCTGTCCAATTTACGACCTGAAGGCTCTAACATGTACAAGTTCAATGACTGCGATTGGTCAAGCCATTTTTGACGACGTGCCGCCGCTTCAATCAACCAAGCAGGATCGATTTCAAACGCAGTGGCGTATAAATCTTGTAAATCTTGAGGAATGCGCTCGATATAACGCAGGCTGCCGTCAAAATATTTCAGGTCATTCACCATTGCTTCATCCCACAAACCGCGCTGCCGCAGTTCATTGATTAAATAGGGATTAATCACGGTAAATTCGCCTGACAAATTCGATTTCACAAACAAGTTTTGATAAGTCGGTTCAATTGATTGCGAAACCCCGACAATGTTAGAAATCGTCGCGGTGGGTGCAATCGCCATGCAATTAGAATTCCGCATTCCGATTTGCGTGACCCGTTGGCGCAAACTGTCCCAATCTAAAGTGCTGCGGGTGTCGATTTCCAAGTATTGGCTGGGGCGCGATTTGGCAACAAATTGAATGCTGTCCACAGGCAGAATGCCTTTGCTCCACAATGAGCCTTCAAAACTCTTATAACACCCGCGTTCTGCTGCCAATTCGGTAGACGCATGAATCGCATAATAACTGACCACTTCCATCGACTGATCGGCAAAATCAACAGCCGCTTGTGAGGCGTAAGGAATTTGCAATTGATACAACGCGTCTTGGAAACCCATGATGCCCATGCCGACGGGACGATGTTGCAAGTTGGCATTGCGTGACTGGGGTACGGCGTAATAATTCAATTCAACCACGTTATCCAACATCCGCATTCCTGTGCGAATGGTGCATTGCAGCTTTTCAATATCGAGCTTGCCATCTTGAATATGGTTGGCAAGATTAATACTGGCAAGATTACAAACAGCGATTTCACCTTCTTGCTGATTTTTGATGGGGTCTGGGTAACTCTTTGTATTTAGGCAAATTTCAGTACATAAATTAGAGCTATGCACCACACCCACATGTTGTTGTGGGCTGCGTAAATTACACACGTCTTTGAAAGTAATCCAAGGATGTCCCGTTTCAAATAACATGCTCAGCATTTTGCGCCACAGTTCAACCGCCGCCACCCGTTTCCAGACCCGAATCTTGCCTGTTTCTGCCAATTGTTCATAAGATTCGTAAGCGGTGCGAAAGGCTTCACCATATAAATCATGTAAATCAGGAGTTTCGTTGGGAGAAAACAGCGTCCAAGAACCATTCTCGTGTACGCGCTGCATAAATAAATCAGGAATCCAATTGGCGGTATTCATGTCGTGGGTACGACGACGTTCATCACCCGTATTTTTGCGAAGCTCTAAAAACTCTTCAATATCAATGTGCCACGATTCTAAATAGGCGCAACCTGATCCCCGGCGCCGGCCTCCCTGATTGACCGCTACTAGCGTATCATTTGCCACTTTCAAAAACGGGACAACGCCTTGTGATTTACCATTAGTGCCTTTGATTAAAGACCCCATGCCGCGTACATTGCTCCAATCGTTGCCGATACCGCCCGCCCATTTTTGCAACATTGCATTATCTTTAATCGCGCCGTAAATCCCTTCTAAATCATCAGGCACGGTGGTTAAAAAGCAGCTTGATAATTGTGAGCGCAATGAACCCGAATTGAACAAAGTCGGGGTACTGCTCATAAAATCAAAACTCGAAAGCAGGTTATAAAACTCAATGGCGCGTTGTTCTTTGTTTTCTTCGTTTAACGCCAAACCCATGGCGACGCGCATGAAAAATGCTTGGGGCAATTCAAAACGCACTTCGTCCCAATGCAAGAAATAGCGGTCATACAGGGTTTGTAAACCTAAGTAAGTAAACTGAAAATCGCGTTCAGGTTTTAAAGCCGCGCCTAAAATTTCTAAATCATATTCACGTAATTTCGGATTGAGCAATTCATGCTTAATGCCCGCTTCCAAATACAGCGGCAAATAACGCGCGTAATAATTCGACATTTCTGCGGCGGTCGCGGTTTTGGCAGGAAAATCTAAAAAGCTTAAGGCTTCTTGGCGCAAATGATCGAGCAATAA
>JBDKHS010000089.1:0-3087 GCA_039797505.1 Pseudomonadota bacterium
CGCGACGCCTAGAGAACGGGGAAAAATTAATTTTCGTGGGACAGAGACCCATCAAGTCAATGATGAGCCTCTATTTAGACTGATGTTAGTAGAAGATAAACGGCTCAGTATAGAACTCATTTGGAGTCTTAATCTCAAGTTAAGTTTGCTAGACTGAAAGTCTTTGTAGGTGCGAATTTATTCGCATGCGTTTTTAACACGAGGGGGCTGTGCGAATAAATTCGCACCTACAACCAGCCTTTTTGCTAACATAAGCTATTCCGTTTAAAACTTAACTCTAGAACAAGAACGATTCCAAATCGGGTCTATAAAACCTTATCCACAGACAGCTTTATTCCTCTTCATCAGCGGCGGCTTTACTGCTAGGTAAAGCAACACCGACGGTAAACTTGCGGGGTTTGTTGGGTTGTGGGGTCATGTCAATTTTTTCCCCTTTGTATTCTGCAACCATGCTGCCAATTGTGCCCACTTTGACTTTAAAAGGGGGATTACCGTTGACTGTGGCATCTGAACCGCCTTTACCCACGTTGCTGTACACTTTTTTACCGCGTGCATCAATGATTTCTGCCCAAGTGTCTTCCTTGAAGTGCAGCAGCATGATTTTGGGGTCTTTCGCAGCCGCTTCACTTTGTTTAGCCGCAGCGGCGGTCGGGGTATCATTCGCCTCGTTGGTTTCTTCGGGTGGTGGCGTTGTGGTCGTCGGAGCGGTTGCCGTGGTTGGAGCAGTAGGCGTAGTGGGCAAGGCTGCAGGCGGAGTGTTGCTCACCGGTTGAGGTGGCAAGGCGAGACTTTGCCCTTGCTGAGTATTATTTGCAGTGGTTTCAGGGGCAGGCGTGCTGCTCTTGTTCAGTAAATTATCAGGTCGCCACAACGCCATCAATAACATCAACGCAACGATAATCACCCCTGTGAGCACTTTAAACCACGGATCGCCCGTATTGGCTTGAGGCTTTTCCTTGAATTGTGGCAATAAGGGCGGCACGGGTTTATTACAACTGTGTTTGTAACTTTCGACCAGCGGCGCGGCATCAACGTCTAACAATTTGGCATAGCTGCAAATATAGCCGCGCACGAAAGTGGTGGGCGGTAATTTTTCATATTCATCCGCTTCCAATTGCAAAATGGTTTTGATATTTAAATTCAATTTGTCGGCAATATATTGTGCCGAAATATTTTTTTGCTCACGCAACAATTTCAATTGCGCGCCTACCGTGTCGGCAACAGAGGGCAGGTTGGTCATGCTCGCCTCGGGTGATACGATACCCGTCTCGACAGTTGCAACAGCTTGCGGTAAAGGCGGAACGACAATGCCTTCAGTGATAGCCGTGGGGGCTGCTTGATTTTCTTCTGAGGAAACAGGGAGTGTAGTGCTTTCAGTCATTTGGTTTGGGTCACTGTCTTGAGATGTACAACGGGGATTTATAGCGAAGAGGCTTTACGACTCAGGGCTTTTCCGATTGTTTCAACCATTGGGCTTCTTCTGAATCGGGAAATTGTGAGCGTAATAACAAGGCATAACTGGCTTCAGCATTTTTGTCACGCAGCACCCGCTCAACACGAATCCCCAACCATAAGGTTTGGGGGGTGTGTTTGGCAATGGCGAGGTAACGTTTCAAAAAATCGCGGGCTGCCACCATGTTATGGGTTTCATAATTCAAACTTGCCATTTGATACAGCGCAAGCGGCAAATTGTGATTGAGTTGCAGGGCTTTGCGCAAGTAAGTTTCAGCACGCACATAAGATTTATTGCGCACTGCACAAATGCCAGCATTGGTATAAGGAATTTCAGGGGTTTTATACAGCGGGTTTTCCGTTGCCTTCAAGAAATGCACTTCGGCTTGATTCCACTCGCCCTGCTTGCAGAGAAATTGGGCGTAATTATTTTGGATGTCGGAGTCGTCAGGTTTTAGACTGATGGCTTGCTCGTAATATTTACGGGCTTCTTCGGTTCTGCCCAAACGTTCCGATAAAATCCCCATTGCATTATGGGTTTCGGGCAAATCGGGATTCACTTCCATCGAGCGCGTCAGCCGCGTCAGGGCAATATCGTATTGTCCACGCTTTAAATATTCAACCCCCAGCTGCATATTGACTTCAGCCGCTTTTTGCGGATCAGGCTCACTTTTTTGGATGGGTTCGGGTTGGGGAGGCTGTTGCGGTGTGGTTGAGGAACTGCTGCACCCGTTCAATAACAGGCTCAGTGCCGCACAATAGCTCAAATAATGTTTCATTCGAGAGGCTCCTGTTGAATGGGAATATCTTTAAACTGACGGGGTTTGCGTCGGTCTTGCACTTGTCCTGCGAGTTGTCCACAGGCGGCATCAATGTCATCACCGCGCGTTTTGCGGGTCACGGTCATCAAGCCTGAATTCATTAAAATATTGCGAAACTGTTCAATCGCTTCGGGGGTGGAGCGTTGATAATCGGTATTCGGGAACGGATTAAACGGGATCAGATTTAGCTTTGCGGGAATGCCTTGTAAAATTCTGACCAATTGCCGTGCGTGTTGGGGGGTGTCATTAATTCCTTTAATCATGACATACTCGAAGGTGATCTTACAGCGATTTTTGCCTTCGATGTAATCACGACACGCCGCGAGCAAATCGGCAAGCGGATATTTTTTATTAATCGGAACTAAGGTGTCGCGCAATTCGTCATTGGGCGCGTGCAAAGACACCGCTAAATTCACGGGACATTGTTCTTTCAGCCGTGCAATTGCGGGCACAATGCCTGAAGTGCTCAGGGTAATGCGTCGCCATGAAAGCCCATAAGCAAAATCATCCATCATGGTGCGCATTGAGCTGACCACGTTGTTAAAATTCACCAAAGGTTCGCCCATGCCCATCATCACCACGTTACTGATGGCGCGATCGGGATTATCCCCTGCACGAATGCCTTGTTTATATAAGGTGTGTTCGGCAAGCCAGAGCTGCGCCACGATTTCGCCCGCGAGTAAATTACGGTTGAAACCTTGTTGTGCGGTTGCACAAAAACTGCAATCAATCGCACAGCCGACCTGTGAAGATACACACAGCGTCCCCCGATCGTCTTCGGGAATATAAACCATTTCAATGCTATTGCCGCTAT
>JBDKHS010000090.1:0-2777 GCA_039797505.1 Pseudomonadota bacterium
AAACAAGCGGAAGGCATTCACGCCATTTACGATTTAGGCGGTGGCACTTTCGATATTTCCATTTTGCGCTTGCATCGCGGTGTGTTTGAAGTGATGTCCACGGCGGGCGATTCCGCACTGGGCGGCGATGATATTGACCACGAAATTGCCCTGTGGATTATGCAGCAGGCTGGTATTTCGGAAGATGCCGCCCGCAGTCATATCCGTGAGTTGTTAGACATTGCCCGCGCTGCCAAAGAAAGTTTAAGCACGCAAAATAGCATTACTTTAGATGTGCCACTGGCAACGGGCACGCGCTGGCAAGGCGAATTTACCCACGAAGATTTAATTAAACTTGCTGATCCGCTGATTCAAAAAACTTTAGTGCCCTGTCGCCGTGCCTTGCGGGATGCGGGTATTAGTGCGGAAGAAATCAGCGAAGTGGTTTTAGTCGGGGGTTCAACGCGAATGCCTCGGGTGCGGGAAAAAGTGGAAAGCTTTTTTGGGCGCAAGCCGCACGTTGATATTGACCCCGACAAAGTCGTGGCGATTGGTGCGGCGATTCAAGCGGACATTCTCGCAGGCAACAAACCTGATAATGAAATGCTGTTGTTAGATGTCACTCCGCTCGCCTTGGGGATTGAAACCATGGGCGGCTTGGTGGAAAAAATCATTCCCCGCAATACCCCCATTCCCACCGCACGCGCCCAAGAATTCACTACGTTTAAAGATGGACAAACCGCGATGGCGTTGCATGTGGTGCAGGGCGAGCGTGATTTAGTGGTGGATTGTCGTTCTTTAGCGCGTTTTGAATTGCGGGGCATTCCTCCGATGGTGGCGGGCGCGGCGCGAATTCGGGTGACTTTTCAAGTCGATGCAGATGGTTTGCTCAGCGTTGCAGCGCGTGAAGAAATGACGGGCATTTCTAGTGAAATCACGGTGAAACCTTCTTACGGCTTGCAAGACAATGAAATTACTCGCATGTTGCAAGAATCGATTGTGAATGCGGAAATTGATTTGAAATTACGGGCTTTACGCGAGCAGCAAGTCGAAGCGGATCGCGTGGTCAATGCTTTGCGTTCTGCCTTGCAAGCGGATGGTCATGTTTTGTTAAAACGTGAGGAATTTGTGAACATTGCGGCGGCGTTGGATGAATTATTAAGCGTTGCCAATGGCACAGATATTCAAGCAATTAAACACGCAATCAGTAAAGTAGATGATTTGACCAAGGAATATGCAGCGCGGCGTATGGATCATGCGATTCGCCAAGCGATGCAAGGTCACACGATTAATGAATTTACGGAGAAATTATAACCATGCCTAAAGTGCATTTTTTACCTCACCCCGAGCTGTGCCCTGAAGGCTTAATTGTGGACGCAGAATCAGGCATTGCGGTGTTAGACGTGGCTTTGCAGCATCATGTCGCGCTGGAACATGCTTGTGATAAAGCTTGTGCGTGTACGACTTGCCATATTCTCATCCGTGAAGGTTTCGACTCGCTCGAGGCGGCGACTGATGAAGAAGAAGACTTATTAGATAAAGCGTGGGGATTGGAATCCACTTCACGTTTGGGCTGTCAGGCAAAAGTCGCTGATGCGGATTTAGTGGTAGAAATTCCGAAATACACGATTAATTATGCCAAGGAATTGCATTAGCCCTGAGGCAGGTCATCAAAAAGTCTAAACAGGGACTTATGCTTAAGAAAAGCTTGTTAAATGAGACCTTAAAGAGGTTTGAATAATTTGTCAGGCTCATTTAACGCGAAGTGAGGACTGGCAGCGCTGGGAGCACTGCCAGTCCTCATCATGCTTAACTCAAGACGTGCTAGGTTTTGAAAACCTAGCAGGTCTCATGCTCGATTTAAGCCTTATTCTCCCTTGAGTTACGCTTAACTTAATAGCAGTGAAGCAACACTTGGGAACAAGAAAACTGTAACAACCGCAAAAAATGATACACTGCTTCTCCACAACTTCTAAAAAAAACTCTGAATAACCCATGTCACACATTCAAACTTATTGGCGCAAACTTGATGATTTACGCAATATTTCAGGTGCGAGCAATGAAGGTGCATTGCGCCGCGCTTTTGAAAACTTGCTCGAAACCATTGGCGAAGAGCACCAACTAATTTTATATCCTGAATATCAATTTAAATCCCCCACGGGCGCAAATTTACGCGCTGACGGGGTGTTAGTTGACCGTTTGCGTTTGGTGCATGGCTGGTGGGAAGCGAAAGATGAAAAAGATGATTTAGACAAAGAAATTGCAGCAAAATTAGCCAAAGGCTATCCCACTGATAATATTATCTTTGAAGACACACGCACTGCTGTTTTATTGCAAAATGGCAAGGAAGTATTGCGCTGTTCAGTAGAGAATGCCAAAGCATTACAAACTTTATTAGATACCTTTTTCAGTTATGAATCGCCAGAAATTGAAAACTTTCGGGTGGCACGAGACAAGTTTTTAACCGAATTGCCCAAAGTTGCCGAAGCTTTGAGTGCTTTATTGAAAGCAGCACATCAAGATAATAAGAAATTTCAACAAGGTGCAGCTAATTTCTTATTATTATGTAAGCGTTCTATCGGTGAGCGAGTGAATGCCTCACATATTGATGAAATGCTGATTCAGCATATTTTGACTGACCAGATTTTTCGAGCTGTGTTTCCAGACAGTAATTTTCACCAAGAAAACCATCTCGCCAGTGCGATTGGTGAGTTAGAAAAGAGTTTCTTTTTAGGGGAAACCCGTAAAAACTTATTAAAACGTTTAGAACCCTATTTTGCAGCGATTCGGCAAGCGGC
>JBDKHS010000091.1:0-5693 GCA_039797505.1 Pseudomonadota bacterium
AACAAAAATTTTGCACCACTGATGCTATCGAATGCAGTTCATGTTCATGATGGATTCGGGTTTCGTCAATACTTGCCCCATCCACTCTGTCATAAATAATGCCCAAACAGAAATGCCCTAAATATGAGTTGTAGGGGAACTGAATATTTTTAGTGCTGGTACGATTTTCAAAATATTCGCCGTGTGAACCCAGTGTAAAGCCATTGCATAAAGATGGGTTTTCTGGATTTCTATAGCTAGTTTTAAAATCTAATGCAAACCTAATCGATTCATCACTGGCTTTCACAAAGGAAATATCAGGATAATAATTTTGGTGGGTTGCCAAAACTACTTTATAACCATGAGATTGTGCGAACTGCAAAATCTTTGGAAATAGATGAATTTCAAGAATTTTTGAAATAATTTTCGTGTCAGACGAAATGGTGTAAATATTCTTGAACACATCAACAAAACCTTTAATCGTCCATTGACCATTTTCCATGCTGACATGAGCTTTTAATTCATTCACAAAGCTGGCTAGTTTTATTTTAAAATCGTCTTTTTCAGTCATTTCATTAGCCTCATTATTTTGAACTTCTATCCTAGTTTATATTTCTTATTCCTATACAGGATTGATAAAGGGAAAAAGTTGGGTTGCCGTTGGCAGCCCAACCTACACGTCTAATTACATTTTAATGTAATTTAACAAGCTAAAACTGCATCCCTTCCAACGTCGCCACGGTGTGAATATCCTTATCCCCCCGTCCCGACAGATTCGCGATGATAATTTGATCTTTACGCATCGTGGGCGCGAGCTTCTTACAATACGCCAAGGCATGACTCGATTCCAAAGCAGGCATAATGCCCTCAATCCGCGTCAAATCATGAAACGCAGTTAAAGCTTCATCATCTTTAATCGCCACATAATGCGCCCGCCCCGTATCTTTCAACCACGCATGTTCAGGGCCTACACCAGGATAATCCAAGCCCGCAGAAATCGAATGGGTTTCAATCACCAAACCGTCCTCATCACTCATCAGATAAGTTCGATTGCCGTGCAAAACCCCCGTCGTGCCCGCACACAAAGCCGCCGCATGTAAACCCGTTTCAATGCCTTTACCCGCCGCTTCCACGCCATACATCGCGACTTCTTTATCGTGAATAAACGGATAAAATAAACCCATAGCGTTAGAACCGCCGCCCACACAAGCGACCAAAGCATCAGGAAAACGCCCTTCCATCGTCAATAATTGCTGCTTGGCTTCACGCCCGATAATTGCCTGAAAATCGCGAACCATTGCAGGATAAGGATGCGGTCCTGAAACCGTGCCAATAATATAAAATGTATTATCAACATTGCTCACCCAGTCGCGCATCGCTTCATTGAGCGCGTCTTTCAAAGTTTTCGAGCCAGATTCAACCGCCCGCACTTCCGCACCCAATAAACGCATCCGATAGACATTCAGGGCTTGACGCTTCATGTCTTCCGAACCCATATACACCACGCAATTTAAACCCAAACGTGCCGCCACCGTCGCACTGGCAACCCCGTGTTGTCCCGCGCCCGTTTCCGCAATAATCCGAGATTTACCCATGCGCTTGGCTAATAAAGCCTGCCCCAAGGCACTGTTAATCTTGTGTGCGCCGGTGTGATTTAAATCTTCACGTTTTAAATAAATCTGCGCCCCGCCCAAAATCCGAGACCAGCGTTTCGCATGATATAAAGGCGAAGGTCTGCCCACATAATGCTGCAAATCTTCATCGAGTTCCGCCACAAAGCCCGCGTCACTGCGATAATGATCATAAGCCTGTTGTAATTCTTCTAAAGGCTGCATCAAGGTTTCAGCGACGAAACGCCCGCCATACCGCCCGAAATGTCCCTGTGCATCAGGTAAACTCTGGGGCGTTGAAAGTAAACTATTGATTGTCATTGCCTGCACCTCGCATAAAGGCTATTAATTTTTCAGGGTCTTTAATGCCCTTGCTCGCTTCAACCCCGCCACTCACATCGACCGCATACGGGCGCACTTGTGAAATCGCCGCCTGCACATTTTCAGGATTCAAACCGCCTGCAAGAATCAGCGGTTTTGAAAATTCACGCGGCACTTGTCGCCAATCAAACGCAATCCCCGTGCCGCCTTGCACCCCTGCCACATACGTATCTAATAATAAAGCCTGCGCCGTCGCATATTCCTGCGCTAACTGCGCTAAATCAGTCGACGCTTGCATACGGATGGCTTTGATATAAGGGCGATTAAATTGGACGCAATATTCGGGCGACTCTTCACCATGAAATTGCAATAAATCCAGCGGCACAGCCTGCAAAGTTTCCTGAATTTCGGCAACTTCCGCATTCACAAATAAACCGACTGTGCTGACAAACGGCGGCAATGCCTGCACAATTTCCCGCGCTTGAGCTATGTGCACCGCGCGCGGACTGGGCGCGTAAAACACCAAACCAATGGCATCTGCACCTAAGTTTGCAGCATACAAGGCATCTTCAATACGGGTGATGCCACAGATTTTGACCCGCGTGCGTGAGGGAGTGAGGGGGGAACTCATTATAAACGGCTACGTAAACGCTGAATCGCGGCGCGAACTTGCACAGGCGCAGTGCCCCCGACATGATTACGGGCAGCGATTGAACCTTCCAAGGTCAAAGCGGCGTGCACGTCAGCTTGAATTAAATCGGAGAAGCTTTGTAATAATTCCAAGCTTAAAGATTCCAAACTGCATCGATTTTCTACGCAGTAACGCACTGATTTCCCCACAATTTCATGCGCATCACGGAAAGGCACGCCTTTACCCACTAAATAATCCGCTAAATCTGTCGCCGTGGTGAAACCGCGTAACGCCGCATTGCGCATATTTTCATGTTTGACGCGCATACTCGGAATCATATCGGCATACACCCGTAAACTGCCCTTGAGCGTGTCCACGATGTCGAAAATTGGTTCTTTATCTTCTTGATTATCTTTGTTATAAGCCAAAGGCTGGGATTTCATCAAGGTTAATAAACTGAACAAATGCCCGTAAACGCGCCCCGTTTTGCCGCGCACTAATTCAGGCACATCAGGATTTTTCTTTTGCGGCATGATGGATGAACCCGTGCAAAACGCATCGCTGAGTTCAATAAAATCGAATTGCGAAGACGACCACAGCACCAATTCTTCTGAGAAACGCGACAAGTGCATCATGATTAAAGAGGCGGCACTGGAAAACTCAATCGCGAAATCGCGGTCGCTGACTGCGTCTAAAGAATTTTCGGCAACGCTTTCAAAGCCTAATAATTCGGCAGTGTAATAACGGTCAATCGGATACGTTGTGCCTGCCAAAGCTGCCGCGCCCAAAGGCATACTGTTCACGCGCTTGCGACAATCTTGTAAACGTGCACGATCGCGCACTAACATTTCACACCATGCTAATAAATGGTGTCCAAAAGTAATCGGCTGCGCACTTTGCAAATGGGTGAAACCAGGCAAAATCGTTTCCGCTTCTTGCTCGGCACGATTTGCCAGAGCTGTCAGCAAGCGGGTTAAAGCTTCAATAATCAGGTCGATTTCATGGCGCAAATACAGGCGAATATCGGTGGCAACTTGGTCATTGCGAGAACGCCCGGTGTGTAATTTTTTGCCAATATTGCCAATTTTTTGGGTCAAACGGGTTTCGACGTTCATGTGCACGTCTTCCAAGGCAATTGACCATTGCAGCGCGCCGTTTTCGATTTCTTGCTGAATTTCACGCAAGCCCGTTTCGATTTGTTGACATTCATCCGCCGTCAACACCCCGACACGGGTCAACATTTTCGCATGGGCGATAGAACCCATGATGTCGTACGCATATAAACGTTGATCAAAGCTCACTGAGGCGGTGAAGGCTTCGACAAAGGCATCGGTAGGCTCGGTAAAACGCCCGCTCCAAGGTTTTTCTAAGGTGCTCATACGTGCTCATTTTGTGAAAAATTGAAATGAGTTAGTGTACTGAATTTGTGTTGCAATTGGTATGTGGCTGGGTGGCGTTTCCAAGTAAAAAACAGCGGTTAAGTATCGTGTGGTATATATCTTGCTTATTTTCAGTAGCTGGCTATTATAAAATTAATATTTTTTAATAGCTTATATTTTATGGGCAGGATAAATAACATTGTAACCTCTCCCCTCTTTAATGCGCTCTATGCTGTGACTCACTATGAAAACCTCATTTCTTTCTCTGATCATAACCCTACTCATTTCCTTAAATTCTGTCGCAAAAGAGGAAAGCAGTGCTTTGTCTCAGGCACGAGAACGCGATAGCTTGATTGTAGGTGTTAAAAATGACGTGCCTTTATTTGGGCTTGAAGACCCAAAGACGGGGCTTATTGAAGGTTTTGATGTTGATATCGCAAAGCTGATCGCACATTATCTTTTGGGGGATGAGCAAAAACTCGAATTAAAGCCCGTCAGCCCCAGTTCACGTCTTGCGATGTTGCAATCGGCTGAAGTGGATTTGGTGATTGCAACCACAACTATTACTGATGAGCGCAAGCAAATAGTTGATTTTTCAGAGAGTTACTTTGATTTAGGACAATCCATTTTAGTGCCGAAAACCTCGAAAGTGCGTGAACTACGAGATTTGGCTTATCAAAATGTAATTGTGGTGAAAGGCACGGTTGCACTCAGTATCCTACCCAAAAAAATGCCCAGTACTAGACTCCTTCAATGTGAAAACTATGAAGAGGGAATCAAGGCATTACGTGCAGGGAAAGGCGTGGCATTAGTGACCAGCAGTGCGATTTTATTGGGTATTCAGAAAAATAATCCTGATTTGCATTTAGTGGGCGGGTTATTCACCTTTGAATCTTTTGGGGTAGCGATTCAGAAAGGCGACACCGCCATGCAACAAGCAGTGAATACCGCTTTACGGAAAATTCGCGCCTCGGGTGAATATAATGAGATTTATCAAAAATGGTTCGGTGCTATTATCGAAAAAGAATATGATGATTTTTATCAAAGAAGTTTTGGGTTTTTATTCAAACACTAATTCACTTAATTTATTAAGTGTTGCTTTTTAAGACACAGTACCCCGCTTGGGATATACGCGCAGTACCTTGAGTGATTGCTTCAGGATTGTTAAACATGTGGATTCAATAGTCAGGACAGTTTGCACGACAAGCTCCCTTCAATAACAGTGACTTTAGTTTAATTTTCTCAGCTATTTGGCTCTGTCTAAATTTTTTCTCTCAAACAAAGGCGCATCTTCTTATAGATTAGTGCTGTCAATCTCGCAAAAAATATTGTAATCTTGGCAGACATAATTATCCGTCAGTTGTTGTTTATTGCCCAGTAGTTTTCAACTTGCTCGGTGCGATAAGACAATACAGTATTCTTCCCTTGTGTTTGATTTTTTGTACAATATACTGGGGAATAGCTGTCAAAAGGAGGTTGTTGTCTATATACATTAAACGAAAACTAAACTTAACAATAATTTATTATTGTAATGCTTAGTTTTTATTGAAGATAGTCTGTTTTTTTAGTAAACTCCAAAAACTAACAAGCTGTACCTTATGGCGATAACCAAGCCCTTTTTGTTAGTCATGAGCGTGTGTGTCTTGATTAGACGTACACTTTGGTAGATACACCCACCTGTCATGTAATGATAGGATGCAATTAACGAAAGTTAAGAAAAAAGTATCGGAGCTTTTACTTACCCTAAACGATTGTAATAAAAAACTCTACTCT
>JBDKHS010000092.1:0-5710 GCA_039797505.1 Pseudomonadota bacterium
GGGAAAATTGCGCGTGAAATTAATCAGATGCGGGATAATTTAGAAAAAATTTATGAATCCATTCGCGCCAGCAATGAAAATGCCCAACGGATTAATAAAGCCTTGGATAAAGCCGCGACCAGCGTGGTGATTGCCGACAGCCACGCCCAAATTATTTATTTAAATCCTTCAGCGCAACAATTATTTAATCATCATGAGCATGCGCTGCAACAGCATCATGCAGAATTTCATGCCGCGCACTTATTAGGGCAATCGCTCAGTGTGTTTCAACTGCAAAATTTGGATATGTTTTTCAAGCTGACGCATGTGCAAACCCTGAATTTAAATACTAAAAATCTCAGTTTTGATATTCAAATCAGCCCCGTGCTCAGTGCAAAGGGTGAAAGTTTGGGCTGGGTGTTGGAATTTCGTGATCGCACTGCGGAAGTGGCAACGGAGCAGGAAATCAGTCAGGTCATGAGTGCCGCCGCCCAAGGGGATTTTAGTCAACAAATCAGTGTGCATGACAAGACAGGATTTTTCCATAATTTCAGCACAATTGTGAACCAAACCTTGACAGCAAATCAACAGATTATCAGTGAATTAATGCTGGTTTTTGCAGCTGTTTCTCAGGGCAATTTAACCGAAACGATTTCAAAAGAGTATGCAGGCTCGTTGAAAATTCTCAAAGAAGACATTAACAGCACTATTACTAAATTATTAGTCAGCATGACCTTGATTCGTGAAGCGGCAAATGCCGTTAACACTGCCTCTGAAGCCATTTCAGATGGTATGTTTAGCCTCAGTCAACGCACCGAGCAGCAAGCGGCGGCCTTGGAGGAAACATCTGCAAGCATGCGTGAGATGACCAGCACGGTGCAACAAAATGCAGACAATGCGCGTGAGGCACGTAATTTAGTCGCAGCGACACAACAGCGGGCAGAAGAGGGCGGCATCATTGTGCGGGCTGCCATTTCAACGATGGATGAAATAAATAAAAGCAGTCGGCAAGTCTCTGATATTACCAGCGTTATTGATGAAATCGCGTTTCAAACTAATTTGCTGGCATTAAATGCAGCGGTCGAAGCGGCACGGGCGGGCGAACAGGGACGAGGCTTTGCGGTGGTGGCTGCGGAGGTGCGGAATTTGGCACAACGCAGTGCAACAGCCGCGAAAGAAATTAAAAAATTGATTGAAGTGAGTGAATTACAGGTGAAAGAAGGCACGCGCTTGGTCAAACAATCGGGTCAAAGTTTGGATGAAATGCGGCGTGATGTGCAACAGGTGAACAATATCGTGCTCGCAATCACCAGTGCGAGCCAAGAACAGGCTTCTGGTATTCACCAAGTGAATAAAGCACTGGAGCAAATGGATCAGATGACTCATCAAAATGCAGGCATGGTGCAGCACATTGTCACCGCCAGCGGCAAAATGCGGGAACGGGCGCAAATCATGACTGAATATGTGGCATTTTTCAATTTGGGCAGTGTGGAGGAGACCAAATCACCTAAAGTATTAGATGCGTCTGTTACGCGTTCCCCACTGCAAACCCGTAAACCGATGACAAATGAATGGATGGATTTTTAAAACCCTAGGGCGTGTCATCAATTAAGTTTTAACATAGCATGTTTAAAAATCTTTAAAGAGGCCTCTGCCCCCTAAAGGGGGCTAAACACAAAATATTTGTTGAGTGTTTAAAGTCCCCTTTAGGGGATTTAGGGGCTAGTTTTAATGTTTAGCTCCCTTTTAGGGGGTTGGGGGCGTAGTTAAAGGCTTTTTTCTGAGCATACATCATAGCAAGGAAAACCCAGTAAAGCTGCTTGACATACATCAATTGTTTTTCTTAAAACTTGATTCATGATTGTGGATATTTTGACAGCATTTTCAAATGCGCCCTGTGGAGAAAGGAATGTCCCGATTTATCCCCTTGATTTTTATCCTATGTAGCCTATTTGCCAGCACCACACATGCGACAACAGAAAGTAAAGTCAATTTGACTTGGATTCAAAAAATTTTCCCCAGTGCAAACCGTCTCGGCACGCCCCCAACAGGCACGATAGCCCTACCCGTGTTTCATGATCAAGAATTATTGGGCTACGCGGTAGAAACCGATCAAGGGATTCGCATTCCCGCCTACTCAGGCAAACCCGTCAACGCGCTGCTCGGCTTGAAAACTGATGGCACGCTAGCGGGGGTAAAAATCCTAGAACACCATGAACCGATTTTACTGGTCGGCATTCCTGAACAAAAACTCTTTGATTTTGCCGATAAATATGCAGGCAAGCACGTCACCGAAAAAATCCGTGTCGGCATCTCCAAACAGCCCAATATCACCAGCATCGATGCGATTTCGGGCGCGACTGTGACAGTGATTGTGCTTAATCAAACCATCATGCGTAATGCCTTAGCAGTGGCGCATTCTTTACACTTGCTCAAAGGCGATGCTCCGCTGGGCGCAGTTGCAAAAGTGGTTACTCCTGCCGTCCCCGCGACGCTAAAAACAGATTTCTTTGAAGAATTGGACTGGAAAGCCTTATTAGATAAGGGCAGTGTGCGCCAGTTAAATTTAAAACGGGGTCAAATCGATGCCGCTTTCCAAGGCACGGCTGCTGAAAAAGTTGACCAAGCCGTCGCCGATGAAAAAGAAGACAATTTCATTGATTTGTATTACGCCTATTTAAACGTCCCCAGCATCGGGCGCAATTTATTGGGCGAAGAACGTTATAAAACCCTGATGAGTGAATTGAAACCCAACGAACATGCCCTATTCGTGGCAGCCAATGGGCGTTATTCCTTCAAAGGCTCAGGTTTTGTGCGCGGCGGAATTTTTGACCGTTTTTCCGCCCAACAAGGCGAAAATACCGTCACTTTTCATGACTCTGATTACTTGAATTTAGGCGATATTCCCAACATTCCCAATTTTACCGAACGTGCCATTTTTATTATTCGTGCTGCCCAAAATTTGGACATTGCCCAAGCCTGGCAAATTGAATTATTAGTGCGTCGCCAAACCACACCGCTGGAAAGCTTATTCACCAGTTTTCGCGCGGATTATCAAATTCCTGCGCAATATTTAAATCTGCCTGTTGTCCCACCCACGGCGACCGTGGTTAATACTACTCAATCCACTACGGCAATTCCTCCCACGCAAACAGGCACGCCCGAAAATTCGGAAGCAGTCGCTGGTGAACCCGAGGAAGCTTTATGGGTCAGTGTGTGGCGGATGCGGCAATTTCAAATTGCTGTGTTAGGTATTAGTTTATTGGGTCTATTACTGATCTTATTTTTCCAAGATTGGTTAGTGCGTCGCCCGCGCTTTTTACACAATTTCAGACGGATTTATCTGCTCTACACCTTGGTATTTATTGGCTGGTATAGCTTAGGACAGTTGTCCGTGGTCAACGTGCTCACCTTCAGCAATGCGATTGTGAATCATAATTTCCATTGGAGCTTATTCCTCATGGACCCCTTCTTATTCATTTTATGGGGTTTTGTGGCAATGAGCACCTTGCTCTGGGGACGTGGCGTATTTTGCGGTTGGCTATGTCCATTTGGCGCATTACAAGAACTGGTCAATGAAGCCGCACGCTGGCTCAAAGTGCCCCAATGGCAATTACCCTTTACTATTCACGAAAAGCTGTGGGCGATTAAATACATGATTTTATTGGGCCTGTTTGGGGTTTCTTTAGAATCATTATCGCGGGCAGAACAATTGAGTGAAATCGAACCCTTTAAAACAGCGATTACACTGGGATTTATGCGGGAATGGCCGTTTGTACTCTATGCCGTGTTACTGATTTTGATTTCTATCCCCTTCCGTAAATTTTACTGTCGTTATCTGTGTCCATTGGGGGCAGCCTTGGCAATTCCTTCACGCTTGCAACAATTTTTCTGGCTCAAGCGTCGCAAAGAATGTGGCAGTCCTTGCCAAGTTTGCGCCAATGAATGTGAGATTCAAGCGATTCATCCCACGGGAGAAATCAACACCAACGAATGCCATTACTGTTTGGATTGCCAAAGTACTTATTACAACGATCATAAATGTCCCCCACTGGTTCAACTGCGTAAGAAACGCGAACGTTGAAATCGCTGATACCACATTTTTTAACAGGTCGAAGTAGGAAATGTGGTATCCAGCCTTAACGCGTGCTTCTTAAATTTCATACAAAGGAGTTTAGTCATGAGTGAACAAGACAACGGTTTCAGCCGTCGCCAGTTTTTAAGCAGCTCACTGGTTGCAGGCACAGTTGCCGCAGGCACGGGCTTAGGTTTAGGTGTTTATAATCCTGCCCTACAAGCTGCGGATAAAAAAGACGCTAAAGGCACGCAATCTGCCCATGTTGCCCCCGGTGATTTAGATGAATATTATGGTTTTTGGAGCGGCGGACAATCGGGGGAATTGCGTATTTTAGGCGTGCCTTCAATGCGGGTGTTGATGAGTATCCCCGTGTTTAATCGCGACTCAGGCACAGGTTGGGGTCAAACCCATGAAAGTAAGCGCGTACTTGGGGAGAGTGGCAAGTGGCAAAATGGTGATACCCACCACGTCCACATGAGCTACACCAATGGTAAATATGATGGGCGTTATTTATTCGTCAACGACAAGGCAAATACCCGCGTTGCCAGAATTCGTTGCGATGTGATGAAGGCAGATAAAATTACCATTATTCCAAATGTCTCTTCAATTCACGGCTTGCGTTTACAAAAAATGCCGAAAACGGGCTATGTGTTTGCTAATGGGGAAATGATCATTCCTCAGCCCAATGACGGACGCGATTTAGAAAATCCTGAAAATTTCTGGACGATGTTCTCCGCGCTGAATGCAGACACTATGGAAGTCGCATGGCAAGTGATTGTAGACGGCAACCTTGACAATGTGGACACGGATTATACCGGACGTTTTGCCTTTTCAACCTCGTATAATTCGGAACGCGGGGTGACTTTGGCAAATATGATGCGTGCCGAACGTGATTGGGTGGTGGTGTTTGATATTTCCCTCATCGAAGCCGCGCTGAAAGAAGTCAAAGCCACCACGATTGGCGATTCTAAAGTGCCCGTGTTAGACGGACGCAGTAAAGCAGCTTTGGGGCTGACTGCGTATATTCCTGTGCCCAAAAATCCACATGGTTGTAACGTTTCCCCCGATGGCAAGTATGTGATGGCAAACGGTAAATTATCCCCCACCGTCACCATTATTGAGATTGCCAAAGTTGCCGATTTAATGGACGGCAAGTTAAAAGACCCGCGTGAAACCGTGGTGGCTGAACCTGAATTAGGTTTAGGACCATTACACACTACTTTTGACGGGCGCGGCAATGCGTACACCAGCTTGTTCTTAGACAGCCAAGTGGTGAAATGGAATGTCGAAGATGCGATTAAGGCGTACAAAGGCGAGAAAGTGAATTATGTGCGTCAAAAACTCGATGTGCATTATCAAATTGGGCATTTGAAAGCCACGATGGCGGAATCTAGCAGCGCGGATGGGAAATGGCTGGTTGCGCTGTGCAAATTCTCAAAAGATCGTTTTTTAAATGTCGGTCCGTTACGTGCTGAAAACGATCAATTGATCGATATTTCGGGTGATGAAATGAAGTTAGTTCATGACGGTCCTGCGATTCCTGAACCGCATGATTGCATCATGGTGCACCGTGATATTGTTAAACCGCAACGGGTTTGGAAACGCGATGATCCGTATTTTGCCGAGACGATTGCCTTAGCAAAGAAGGATGGG
>JBDKHS010000093.1:0-9141 GCA_039797505.1 Pseudomonadota bacterium
CGGTTGATAAATTCAGGGCGGAAATGTTGCCCCACAATTTCCATCACCGCCGCTTTCATCGCGGCGTAATTTTCTTCACCCGCCATTTCTTGAATCAATTGCGAGCCTAAATTAGAAGTCATCACGATGACGGTGTTGCGGAAATCCACGGTGCGCCCTTGCCCATCAGTTAAACGCCCATCGTCTAAGACCTGCAACAACACGTTAAACACATCAGGATGGGCTTTTTCCACTTCGTCAAGCAGCACAACCGCATAGGGTTTACGGCGCACAGCCTCAGTTAAATAGCCACCTTCTTCATAACCGACATAACCGGGAGGCGCACCAATTAAACGCGCAACTGAATGTTTTTCCATGAATTCAGACATATCAATGCGAACCATCGCTTCTTCACTGTCAAACAGAAAATCCGCCAAGGCTTTGCACAATTCAGTTTTCCCAACCCCTGTCGGGCCCAAAAATAAAAATGAACCATTGGGACGATTCGGATCGGCTAAACCTGCACGACTGCGACGGATAGCATTGGCAACCGCATGTAAAGCTTCACTTTGTCCAATCACCCGCGACTGTAATTCTTGCTCCATACGCAATAATTTATCGCGCTCACCTTCCAACATTTTGGACACAGGAATCCCTGTCCATTTAGAAACCACTTCGGCAATTTCTTCCTCCGTGACTTTGTTGCGCAATAATTCCATGCGCTCTTGCTCAACAGGGGCGGCAGCGAGTTGCTTTTCCAATTCGGGAATTGTGCCGTATTGCAATTCAGACATGCGGGCATAATCTTGGGCGCGACGCGCGGTTTCCAAAGCCAGCCGTGCGTGCTCTAAACTTTCCTTGATGTGATGCGAGCCTTGAATCGACAGTTTTTCCGCATTCCAAATTTCGGTTAAATCTGCCAGTTCTTTTTCAAGTGCCTGCATTTCTTCATTTAATTTGTCGAAACGCTTTTTAGAAGCCTCATCTTTTTCTTTTTTCAAAGCTTCGCGTTCGATTTTTAACTGAATCAAACGGCGGTCTAATTTATCCATGCGCTCGGGCTTGGAATCGATTTCCATACGAATGCGGCTGGCAGCTTCATCAATCAAATCAATGGCTTTATCGGGCAATTGGCGATCCGAAATATAACGATGTGAAAGTGTGGCGGCGGCAACAATTGCGGGATCGGTAATGTCTACGCCGTGATGCACTTCATAACGTTCTTTCAGCCCGCGCAAAATCGCAATCGTGCTTTCTACATTGGGTTCATCGACCAGCACTTTTTGAAAACGCCGTTCCAGCGCGGCATCTTTTTCAATATATTTACGATATTCATCCAAGGTAGTCGCGCCCAAACAATGCAACTCGCCGCGCGCTAAGGCAGGTTTCAGCATATTGCCCGCGTCCATCGAGCCTTCCGCTTTGCCCGCGCCGACCATCGTATGCAATTCGTCGATAAACAGAATAATTTGCCCTTCCTGTTTCGCCAAATCGCTGAGCACAGCTTTCAAACGTTCTTCAAATTCACCGCGAAACTTCGCGCCCGCAATCAACGCGCCCATGTCTAAAGACAATAAGCGTTTGTTTTTTAAACCTTCAGGCACTTCGCCATTGACGATGCGCTGCGCTAAACCTTCGACAATCGCAGTTTTCCCCACGCCCGGCTCACCAATTAATACGGGATTATTTTTCGTGCGGCGTTGCAAGACTTGAATGCAGCGACGGATTTCGTCATCGCGTCCGATAACGGGGTCTAATTTGCCTTGTTCGGCGCGGGCGGTTAAATCAATGGTATATTTTTCGAGGGCTTGGCGTTGCGCTTCGGCATTGGGGTCGTTGACGTTTTGCCCGCCGCGTAATTCTTCAATCGCTTGTTCTAAACTGCGTTTGTCTAAACCCGCGTTGCGCAAAGCTTCGCCGGTGTCGCCTTTGTCTTCGACTGCGGCGAGCAGGAATAATTCGCTGGAAATAAAGGAGTCTTGACGTTTTTGGGCGAGGCGATCAGTCAAATTTAACAAACGGTTTAAATCATTGGAAACATGCACGTCGCCATGTGCGCCGCTGACTTTGGGCATTTGCTCCAGCAGACGGTTTAAAGCCGTGCGAATCTGGTTCACATTTGCGCCTGCTTTGGCGAGGAAATGTTGAATGCTGCCTTCGCTTTGTTCGAGCATTGCCAGTAATAAATGGGCGGGTTCGATAAAACGGTGATCGCGTCCCACCGCAAGGCTTTGGGCTTCGGTAAAGGCTTGTTGGAATTTGGTGGTGAGTTTTTCAAAATTCATTCGGGAGTCCTCTTCAATGTGTTGCTTACTGTGTCATGTGAGGTTAAAACAATCAGAATCAAGGACTGGAAAATTAGGCGGTCATCCCCATGTTTTATGGTTTTTTGTGTTTGAACTGCTTTGAAAAAACGGCTTAAAGAAGCCCCTAAATCCCCTGAAGGGGACTTAAAAGACAAGACTTTTTATCTTTCGCCCCCTTTAGGGGTTGGGGGATGAGAGTATCAAAGTATTTTTAACGGCTTAAAGAAGCCCCTAAATCCCCTGAAGGGGACTTTAAAGATAAAAGCTTTAATGTTTAGCCCCCTTTAGGGGGTTGGGGGCTTTCTTTAAAGCGACTTTGGAACTCTCCTTAAAATACAGGTATATTTTTGGGGTAGCTTAAAACTTACCCCTCATAACGCATTGAATGTTCATCCAAGACATTCAAAAATGCCTGTCCGTAACGGTCTAGCTTCCGAATCCCCACCCCCGACAATTTACCCAAAGCCTCCAAAGTATCAGGGCGATAACACACCATATCCACCAGTGTACTGTCGTGAAAAATCACATACGGCGGTACATTTTGCGCCTGTGCCAATTCCAGCCGTTTTGCCCGCAACGCCGCCCACAGCATCTTATCTGAACCTTCAAACGGACTGTGTGAAGCGGTGCGCTGCAATTTTTGGCGCGAGCTGCTGGGTTTATGATCTTTACGCAAGCGAATGCTTTGTTCACCGCGTAACAGCGGACGCGCTTTTTCCGTGAGCCGCAAACCACCACCTTCCACATCAATCGTGACCACGCCCGCCGCCGCCAATTGTCGGAACACCGATTGCCATTGATCTGCCGCCAGCTCCGTGCCAATCCCAAAGGTGCTGAGCACATGATGTTGATTGCGTTCAATGCGGGTGTCGCTGGTTTTGCCGAGCAAGACTTCAATCAAATAGCCCACCCCAAAACGCTGTCCCGTGCGATAAATACAAGATAAGGCTTTTTGTACCACTTCCGTGCCGTCCCACGTCGCCACAGGGTCTAAACACACATCGCAATTGCCACAAGGCGCGGGCAAATGATCATCAAAATACGCCAGCAAAGTTTGACGGCGGCAAGTCGTCACTTCACAAAAACCAAGCATGGCATTGAGTTTGTGCTGCTCTAAACGTTTGTGCGACTCGTCCGCTTCAGAACCTTCCAACATTTTACGCAACATCACCACGTCGCCCAGCCCATACGCCATCCACGCATTGGCAGGCAAACCATCGCGCCCCGCCCGCCCCGTTTCTTGATAATAGGCTTCTATGCTTTTTGGCAAATCTAAATGCGCCACAAAACGCACGTTAGGTTTGTCAATGCCCATGCCAAAGGCAATGGTGGCGACAATCACAATGCCTTCCTCGCGCAAGAAACGCATTTGATTGTGTTGACGCAACGCAGTCGGCAAACCTGCATGATAAGGCAAAGCTGTCCAGCCTTGAGTTTGTAACCATTCCGCAGTTTCTTCGACCCGTTTACGCGATAAACAATACACAATGCCCGAATCGCCCTGATGTTCGCTGTCGATAAACTGCAATAATTGGCGGCGAGGATTGTCTTTTTGCACCACGCGATAACGAATATTCGGGCGGTCAAAGCCTGCCACGAAAATCCGCGCATTGCCCAAACCTAAACGCACCGCGATTTCTTCACGGGTGGTTTTGTCAGCGGTAGCAGTTAATGCAATACGCGGCACATCAGGAAAACGCTCATGCAACACCGAAAGCTGCACATATTCTGGACGAAAATCATGCCCCCATTGGGAAACACAATGTGCTTCGTCAATGGCAAATAAGGCGATGGGAGTATTGGCTAAAAACTCGAGAAAACGCGGGGTTAATAAACGCTCGGGCGCAACATAGAGCAAATCTAATTCACCGCGCCGTAATTGTTGGGAAACCTCACGAGCTTCCTCTGTGGATTGACTGGAGTTGAGAAAGGCCGCCCTCACCCCCAATTGTAATAATGCGCTGACTTGGTCTTGCATTAACGCAATTAAGGGCGAGACCACAATGCCCAAACCGCCGCGCAACATCGCAGGAATTTGATAGCACAAGGATTTGCCGCCGCCTGTGGGCATTAATACCAGCGAGTCACCGCCTGCCAGCAGATGTTCAATAATCGCTTGTTGTTCACCGCGAAATTGTTCATAACCGAAAATTTTACGCAGTAATTCAAGTTCAGGTGACATAGTTTAAGCGGTCGTGAAATCAGGCGGACAGGGCTGATCGGTGACGGTTTGACATTCCACCGCGCTGACTTTTGAAAAGGGCGAGCCTTTGTGAAGCCATTGGCACAAACTGGTGACTGCGGCTTCATCGCCACAGGCAAGCACGGCAACACGTCCATCTTCAAGATTTCTCGCCCAGCCTGTCACCCCTAAACTTAGGGCTTTGCGGCGGGTAAAGGCTCTAAATGCGACACCTTGCACTCGTCCACTGACGAGACAATATTTACAAATTTTAGCAGTCATTATCTTTCATTCAGGTGATTGAGGTTTAGCTGGTTTAAAAATTGCTTAATTTATGAGTTGAATAAATGTTTATCTCGATGAGGCATAATTATAACGGTGTACGCGCCTTTATTCGCATCAGGTAGTGGATTGCTTGTGTGAGTCAATCTGAGTCTACACATTATCAATGTAAACTGTCATCACGAAAGCATGAGGATGGAATGATCTGGCTTGCCAAATGGAAAATCGGAATGTAGGCTCTGTGCTGTGACATAATATGACGTTTGAACCCGTCATGATACTTTCATATCAAAGGGTTTTAATATAAGATCGGTTCACGAAAAAGTGTCTTCATTTGTAAGAAATGCGCTAACGCACTATTAATCTCTCCAATCTGTTTTATACTTAGCCTGACACCGTGTGTTATTTCTACGCTGAATGATTAAGCCTTATCTTATGATTTGACGCTATCTAATAGTGACACTTACTCGATGCCTGAAAGTGAGAACTCCATTGAAAATTAAACTATTAGAAACCAACATTGCGTATCGATTCACTTTCTATGTGTTCATCATCAGTTGCGTCATTACCTTACTTACGACCTCCATCCAGTTATATACCTATTACTTACAAGATGTTGATCGGATTTATGAACGCACTCAAGAAGTTAAAACTTCCTATTTAGAAAGTATTCAGCAAAGTGTCTGGGTTTACAACGAACAACAATTAAAAGCCTTATTGAAAGGCATCTCGCACTTACCCGATGTGCAGTATGTCGCTATGGAGTTCTCCGATAAAACCAAAAATATTATCGAAGGCACTTATAGCAATGAAGATATTATCCCTTATGAACAATTAATCCGCTATGAATATGATCCCGAACAAAAAATTCTAGCGAAGTTGCGGGTTATTTTCAGTCTTAAAAATGTGTACAACCGTTTGAAATATAAAATAGTGGTGGTCTTGATGACCAATGCCGCCAGTATTGCATTTTTAGCCATTTTAACCTTGTTAGTTTTCAATTGGATGATTGGGCGACATTTAAATCGCATTGCCAATTATACCGAACATTTAGATTTAGAACATTTTGACAGCATTCTCGATTTAGAACGTCCACATCGCCATGAAGACACCCCCGATGAATTAGAACATGTCGTCAGTGCCATCAACAGTATGCGCATTAATTTGCAACGTTCTTACACAGGGCTTTGTGAAAGTGAACAAGATACCCGCAGCTTATTAAAATCATCGTTGGTGGGTTTGGCATTATGGCGGGTGGAAACGGGACAGTTTGAAACCGTTAATCCTGCTTATGCCCAATTAATGGGCTATAACGTCAGCGATGTGTTAAAACAGACTTATTGGGATGTGGTGGTGGAAGAAAATATTCACACTGCCCGCGCCGAATTGCAAGCTCTGAAAACGGGCGAGCGTTATGGGCCTTATGAGAAGGAGTATCGTCACCGCGACGGTTTTTGTGTGCCTGTGCGGCTATCGGCAATTATTATCGACCGAGGCGGCGAGCGTTTCGTGTGGCTGAACGTCGAAGATATTACCCAACAAAAACGCGCCGCTTCAGAATTGCGGGTTGCCAAACAAAAGGCAGAAGAAGCCAATCTGGCTAAGAGCCAATTCCTTGCCAATATGAGCCATGAATTACGCACCCCGATGAATGCCATTATCGGCTACAGCGAGATGTTGGATGAAGAATTGCGCGACATCGATGTCAGTGCAGGCGTGTTGCAAGATGTGAAAAATATTCAAGGGGCAGCGCGGCATTTGCTCGGCTTAATCAATGATATTTTAGATATTTCTAAAATTGAAGCGGGGAAAATGGATTTATATGTGGAAAGTTTCAATTTAGAATCCATGTTGCAAAATGTGGTTTCCACGATTCAACCCTTAATTGACAACCGCGCCAATAATCTGCATTTGCAATATGAAAAAGATTTGGGCGAGATGAACAGCGATTTAACCAAAGTACGGCAAATCCTGCTCAACTTGCTCAGCAATGCCTCCAAATTCAGCGAACAAGGTTTTATTAATCTTGAAGTACAACGGGTATTGGAAGAAGGCGAATGGATTGTCTTCAGAGTGATTGATGATGGTATCGGCATGACTCCTGAACAGCAATCCAAACTGTTCCAAAGTTTTTCACAAGCCGATGCGTCCACCACCCGTAAATATGGCGGTACAGGCTTGGGCTTGGCGATTACCAAACATTTCACCCAAATGCTTGGCGGCACGATTGTGGTCGAAAGTGAGTTTGGTAAGGGCAGCAGTTTCGTGGTGAAATTGCCCGCCACAATCAAGGCTCAAAAACGTATTCATACCCTGCCTGAAATTGAAAATACGCTGGCTTCTTATCAACTAGTCGGTGGTCATACTTCAGCATCTGAAAGCGGCATTGTGTTGGTCATTGATGATGACTCTTCGGCAAGGGATTTATTAAAAACTTATTTGGGCAAAATTGGCTACCAAGTTGCCGCCGCTGAAAATGGTCAGGAAGGCTTGAAATTGGCGCGTAAACTGCGCCCCAATGCGATTACTTTAGATGTGATGATGCCGAATATGGACGGCTGGCAAGTTTTAACCCAGCTCAAAGCCGATCCTGATTTAGCACATATTCCTGTGATCATGCTCACGATTATGGAAGACAAGGATTTAGGTTATTCTTTGGGCGCGTCTGAATACTTGATTAAGCCTGTCAGCCGCGACCAATTGGCGACGGTGCTGCGTAAATATCGCGTTGAAAAAACCTCCTGCACGGTGATGATTGTTGAAGATGACACCGCCACCCGTGAAATGATGGTACGCATGTTGAATAAAACCCATTGGAATGTGATTGAAGCAGCGAATGGGATGAAAGCCTTAGAATGTTTACAAACACGTAAGCCCGATTTAATTTTATTGGATTTAATGATGCCAGAAATGGATGGTTTTGAATTTATCGCACAATTGCGTCAACAAAGCGAATGGGCTGATATTCCTGTGGTGGTGCTGACCGCCAAAGATATTACGATGGAAGATCGAATTTGGTTAAGCAATCGCGTCGATACCGTGTTCCAAAAAGGGGCGTATCGCCGCGAAGAGCTATTGGTAGAATTGCGCCAATTATTAATGAATGCGACTTCAAAACGCCTGAATTACGGACGTTTAATGCAGCAATGAGTAAATTAACCCAAAGTAGTCAACGTTGGCTACAAGAACATGCCAACGATCAATATGTTAAACAAGCACAAAAAGAGGGTTATCGTTCCCGTGCCGTGTACAAATTGGCACAATTAGATGAACGGGATCGTTTATTTTACCCCAATATGACTATTATCGATCTGGGCGCAGCCCCCGGTGGGTGGTCACAATGGGCGCAACAACGTTTACAAAAAAAGTGCAGAATTTTCGCGCTGGATATTTTGCCAATGGAAGCCTTAGCTGATGTCACATTTCTGCAAGGGGATTTTCGGGAAGAAGCGGTGTTAAACCAACTCCTAGCATTGCTCGGGGAGCAAAAAGCCCATCTTGTAATGTCGGATATGGCACCCAATATGAGTGGTGTGAGAGCGGTTGATCAACCGTCCAGTATGTATCTTGCTGAACTCGCCCGAGACTTGGCTTTTGAAGTACTCGCACCGAAAGGTGATTTTGTCAGTAAATTATTTCAGGGCGAGGGCTTTGATGAATATATTCGCAGCTTACGGATACGATTTAAACAAGTATTGATTCGCAAACCCGACGCATCGCGGGCGCGTTCCGCTGAAGTCTACGCGCTTGCCAGACAATACACCCCTTAGTTATAGTAACTCTCAACTTGTCTGGCAATGTGTCCAGATAATCTACCGATATTTTTAACTTGAAAGCTGTCTGACAGCAAAATGAGGCTTTATCCGTGAACGACATGGTAAAAAATCTCTTACTCTGGGTCGTGATTGCATTAGTGTTGATGACGGTGTTTAACAATTTTGGCCCGCGCAACACGGCTTCACAACCAGTTGATTACTCAGAGTTCATTACAGATGTTCAACAAGGACGTGTTCAAAAAGTGGTGATTGAAGGTCGCACCATTCGCGGCATGAAAACCACAGGTGAACCCTTCGTAACCTACAATCCCGGTGATGATGGTTTAGTGGGTGATTTGTTAAAAGCAAAAGTGCAGGTGGATTCACGTCCGCCAGAACAACAATCTATTTTGATGCAAATCTTTATTTCATGGTTTCCAATGTTATTGCTGTTTGGGGTGTTGGTGTTTTTCATGCGCCAAATGCAAGGCGGCGGTGGACGTGGCGCGCTTTCTTTCGGGAAAAGCCGTGCACGTATGATTGAAGAAGATCAAATTAAAATCACTTTTGCGGATGTGGCGGGTGTAGATGAAGCCAAAGAAGAAGTGAAAGAATTGGTGGATTTTTTACGCGATCC
>JBDKHS010000094.1:0-9193 GCA_039797505.1 Pseudomonadota bacterium
CCTTTCGGGGCTGGTATGGATTGAAACAGGGAGGACGTAACTGATAAGCAAATTGTGCAGAAATTTCACCAGCCTTTCGGGGCTGGTATGGATTGAAACACGGACTCACCAAATGCAGTGACCATTCCGTTATGTATTTCACCAGCCTTTCGGGGCTGGTATGGATTGAAACAAAATGATATTAAGCCGCTGCTCGTTGTCGGCAAATTTCACCAGCCTTTCGGGGCTGGTATGGATTGAAACCGTTTATGGGGCAACCGTACCTGTGCCGCTGATCAATTTCACCAGCCTTTCGGGGCTGGTATGGATTGAAACTAAATGAACCCAGAACTTATGGAAGCGAGCAAGTCAAAGATGAAAAGCTAGGCATTACGCTGAATCTCAGTAAAGTCTTTCCGTAACTCATTCTTCAGGCACATCCGTGAACCGATGAATTAAGCGTCTATCGCGTTTCGTGGGGCGACCTGTTCTCGGGTCACGAATCACTGCCACTTGTTGGCGCAATTCCGATTCTTTTTCACGTTTTCCAATGCTTTCAGGCGTTTCTTCATACAACAAAGCCGCCTCAGGTGCGCCGCGCCGTTGTAAAGATAAACCCTGTACCAAAACCGTCCGCAACACATGAGTACGCACGGCAACGCTGTCGCCCAAATGCACTTCCCGAGAAGGTTTGACCCGTTGCCCGTTGTAATGCACCTTGCCGCCATTGATGGCATGAATCGCTAAATTCCGAGTTTTAAAAAAACGTGCCGCCCACAGCCATTTATCAAGGCGTACACGATGTTCATCCGCCTCTTCTTCCTTATGCTTTGTGGTCATGGGTCACGCTCCTTATTCACTAGCCATTAATTGCTCAATATCCGCCACCGTTTTTGGCATCGCAGCCGTCAACACTTCACAGCCTTCCGCAGTGACTAAGACATCATCTTCAATCCGAATGCCAATATTCCACCAGCGTGGGTCAATATCTTGGCTGGCAGGAATATATAAACCGGGTTCAACCGTCATCACCATGCCAGGCTCTAATAAACGCCATTCCGCTTCAATTTTATAATCACCGACATCATGCACATCCATGCCCAGCCAGTGCCCCGTGCGGTGCATATAAAAACGCTTGTAACTGTTTTCAGTGATTAAAGTTTCTAAGTCGCCACTCAACAAACCCATCTCACACAAGCCCGCCGTCAACACCCGAACCGCCGCTTCATGGGGTGCATTCCAAGCCACATTGGGGCGAATCGTGGCAATTGCTGCCGCCTGCGCCGCAAGCACGATTTCATAAACCTGTTTCTGAGCAGGACTAAAACGACCATTCACGGGAAAAGTGCGGGTAATATCGGCGGCATAATGCTCAAATTCCGCGCCTGCATCAATCAGCACTAAATCGCCATCTTTGAGCACACAATTATTTTCCACATAATGCAAAATGCAGCCATTTTCCCCACCGCCCACAATCGAGGCATAGGCTGGCGAGCGGCTGCCCCCGCGATTGAATTCATACAGAATTTCCGCTTCTAACTGATATTCATACATGCCAGCGCGACAAGTTTGCATCGCCCGTTTATGCGCATTAACCGAAATTTCAGCAGCGCGACGCATTAAATCAAGCTCGGCATCGCTTTTGTACAAACGCATGTCATGTAATAAATGATCCAGCGAAACCAAGGCAGAAGGCGCGTGTACGCCTGCCCGAGAACGTTCTCGCAATTGGTTAATCCAGCCGACAACTTGGCTGTCAAAATCGGCATAAACCCCCATTGGGTAGTAAATGCGCTGACAGTTTTCCAGCAAACCGGGCAAAATATCGTCTAAATCGGTAATCGGAAACGCATCATCTGCGCCGTAAACTTCACACGCGCCTTCCAAACCTGCACGCCGCCCGTCCCACGTTTCTTTTTCAGGATTGCGCTCGCGGCAAAATAATAAATATTCGCCTTGCGTGCGTTCAGGAATTAACACGGCAACGGCTTCAGGTTCGGGAAAACCCGTTAAATAGAAAAAATCGCTGTCGGCACGGTAAGAATAATACGCATCACGGTTACGAATCCGCTGCGGCGCAGTGGGTAAAATCGCGATGCTGCCCTTGCCAATCATGTCCATCAATTCGCGGCGACGGCTGTTAAATTCATATTTATTCATGGGGTGATTCTTCCTTAACCTTATTGAGATGTTCTTGATATAAGTCCATCACGCCAACCCGTACATATTCAATCAGTTGCATGTAAGATTCTTCATCTTCTTCATTGTGCGCTTCATTGACGGGGGCAATGCGTGAAATCGAAATCACATCTTCAATAAATTCTTGCAGGTTCTCGGGAAAGGCTTTTAAGTTTTTCACCCCAGATAAGCCCATACCAAATAAAAAACCTTCACACCAGCCACCTAAAGCCTGTGTGCGCACGAAAATGCTTTGTTCATCGTCGGGCAATAGGGGGGTGAAACTGCACTCGGGCGCGTCTAATTTTTCAAAAGTATAAGCTTTTAATAAACTCAGGCGACGACCTGCTTCATCAGCAAGAATGTCGCCGTTGACGGTTTCCCCTAACACATGTCTAATCCATAAGGCTTTATCAATCTTGTGTTCGCCGCACAACATGCCACATAAAATGCCATGCGCTTCAGCAGCGTTCATCAAAGCATCAACCCGCGTTAAAGCTTGGTTTATCGGTTCGTAAATATCCAAAATAAATCCTCATAATCGTCACAGTCCATACCAGCAGCGGACATATTGCTTTATTTTACGCTAGCTGGGGGATTGTGTCAGGAATTGACGGGGGAATGTCTGAATCCACTGCCATTGAGTTGAGCACAGATGAAGAATTATGCGGTTTAAAGCGTGCGTGAGACCGTCCAAGATTTTTAAAACCTAGAAACTCTTGAATGCAGCGTAATGAGGACTGGCAGTGCTTGCAGCACTGCCAGTCCTTAAACTTCTCACATGCCACTGTTTAACAGACTGGCTATCGGCTTATTATTCGATTAGGTTTGGGTTCAAAAAAATGTCATGCTATTGATTATTTTCCTGAATCTTGCCCCCAATTTCTCATTTCTGTTAGCATGCGTTTATCTATTCAATTACGACATTGACTTGAGCATTCAACATGAACATATTCGGGATTATCTTAGGTATTTTCGCACTTGGCTTGGGGCTAAATTCTCTCCACCAACGCCGCAAAGCCGCCGCACTTTCCAGCATAGTCCGTAGAGATATTGAATTTTTACAAGAACTTGCTGCCTCAATGCGTGAGACAGGGTTCAAAAATTATTTAACCCTCGTCAAGGGAAAAATCCGTTGTGACACGCCCTTGCACAGCGAACTTTCTAAAACCCCTTGCGTGTATTACCGCATGTCGGTGACACGGGAAACCCGCGAAACTTATGACAGCACCGATGCCCAAGGTAAAGTTGAAACTAAAACCCGTACCCTGCGCGAAGTGGTTGCCAGCAATCAACGCTCGGTTAATTTTTATTTGAATGATGGCACGGGCGAAATTCGTGTCGAACCCAACGCGGCCGAATTTATCGGTGAACAAGTGTTATCGCGTTATGAAGCCGCTGCACCGAATGCCTCCGTGGCAAGCTTGCAATGGGGCAATTTTCAGCTCACGCTGCCACAGACTCAAAATCAAGTCTTAGGCTACGCCTTGGAAGAAACCGCGATTCCCTTAAACAGCGAATTGTATGTCATTGGCTCAGTTTCCGAACAAGCGGGCGAACTGTTATTAAACAAAGGCAAAGAACAATTTTTAATCAGCGTGAAAAGCGACAGCGAATTATTGCAACAACGTCAAAATAATGCGAAATGGAGCTTAATCGTGGCGGGTGTGTTAGCCGTGGCAGCCGTGTTAGTCTTCATTTTTGGCGGTCACAAATAAAAGGATTTTAATATGTTACGTGGTGTTATCTTAGGAATTGCGTTGGGCAGCGCGTTCAATGCAGTAGCAACTGAATTGGGCGAACCTGAAGATTTAAGCGGCGGTTATGCGGAAGCCAGTCGCCCGAAAGTGTCTTCTACCCCAATTGAACTGGCTTTAACTTTGCCAAAATTCCCGAAAAAAGAAGATTTACAGAGCTTTGCCGTTGATGAAGTCGAAAATACCCAATTTGAATTAGACACGCAAAACTTAAGCATTGGCAAAGATGGGATTGTGCGTTACAGCGTGGTGATTACGGCATCGACGGGCTTGCCCAATGTGTTTTATGAAGGAATTCGTTGCGCCACCGCAGAATATAAAACCTATGCGTTTGGCAACTCACACGCCAGTTTTCAAAAACAATTGCACACCGACTGGGCAAGAATTGGCAGAAATTCACGCGGTACTTCGCGTTATCGTTTTGCTTTGTTGGATTATTATTTGTGCAATCAAAATGAAAGCGTGCCTTATCCCAAAGAAATTATCATTTATAATTTGAGCCACGCGACTTTGGAAAAGTCAGCGAATTAATCTGCTAATAATTGGCGCAAATAAGCCCAGTCAAAGTTTGCCCAAGGATCAGTTTTGCGGGTGGGTGCAATGTCGCAATGTCCGACAATATGATCGGCGGTAATTGCGGGCCAACGGGCTTGCACCACGCGAATTAAGGCGGCAAGCTGTAAATATTGAATCGGCTCGTAAGGAGTCGTTTCACAGCCTTCTAATTCAATCCCGATGGAAAAGTCATTGCAACGTTCCCGCCCCTGAAATTGGGAAAAACCTGCGTGCCAAGCGCGATCAAGAAAAGAAACGTATTGCACAATTTCTCCATCGCGACGAATCAAAGCGTGGGCGGAAACGCGGGAATTCACAATGTCGGCAAAATAGGGATGAATATTGGGTTCTAGCGTGCCTGAAAACAGCGCGTCGATATAATTACCGCCAAATTGATTGGGTGGCAAACTAATCCCATGCACCACTAAAACATCAATCTCTATGCCTGCGGGGCGGGCATCATAATGTGATGAAGGATGGTGTCGGATATTTTTTCCAAGCAGCCAAGCCTGTGCGGTGAGCCGCATGATCTTAATTCAGAATATTGGGCAGGGCTAAACGAAATGCGCTGATGGGTGCGTCAAACAGATGACCATCATCGGCTTGCATTTGATAACTGCCGTGCATCGTACCGACGGGGGTTTCAATCATTGCCGCACTGGTGTATTGAAAACTGGCTTCGGGCACTAAATACGGTTGTTCCCCAACAACCCCTTCACCGCGCACTTCCTGTTCTTTGCCATTGGCATCGGTAATAATCCAATGACGACTCAGTAAACGCACAGGAATCTTGCCTGTGTTACGAATAGTCACGGTGTAGGCAAACACATAACTTTCGTGTTCAGGTTGCGATTGATCTTTAAGATAGGTGCTACTCACTTCAATTTCGACGCGGTATGGAGAAGACATTGCTCTAATTCCTTTACAATGGAGTCGCGGATGTTGCTTTATTATATATAAAAAATCAGGGTCGTACCTGAGAGTTGAATACGGCGTGACCAAAACCCAATAGAACATATTTTTCCCTTGTTCTGTCACTTCAAAGCCATTAAATTAAGCATAATTCAAGGGATAATAAGGCTTAAATCGAGCATGAGAGCTGTTAGGTTTTTAACTAGCAGCTCTGAAGTTAAGCCTGATGAGGACTGGCAGTGTTCGTAGCACTGCCAGTCCTTGCATCCCCGTGTTATAACAAAACGCCACGCTTAACTTAATGACTGTGCTGCTCCTGGGTGGGAACGAGATAACATGCGTAATTTGGTAGGTTTTAGACTTTCTTTTGAGCCTGAAACGGCACTTCTCCATTACGTAACGTCAACACTTCCGCGCCTTCCGCTGTGACTACAATCATGTGTTCCCATTGCGCTGATAAACTGTGGTCTTTCGTTACCACCGTCCAGCCGTCAGGCATTAATTTAATGTGACGTTTGCCTGCATTAATCATCGGTTCGATGGTGAAAATCATGCCTTCTTCGAGCAATACGCCAGTGTTAGGCGTGCCATAGTGCAGCACTTGCGGCTCTTCATGGAAAGCCAGTCCAATGCCATGCCCACAATATTCTTGCACTACGGAACAATTTAAACTTTCGGCATGACGCTGAATCGCGTGCCCGACATCGCCCAAACGTTTACCTGCTTTGACTTCAGCAATCCCCAACCACAAACATTGATAGCAAATTTCAATCAAGCGTTTTGCACGAATACTGGTTTCACCGATGGTAAACATCGCACTGGTGTCGCCATGATAACCGTCTTTAATAATGGTGATGTCGATATTGACGATGTCGCCTTCTTTTAATTTCTTATCATTGGGAATGCCGTGGCAAATCTGATGATTCACCGAAGTACAAATAGATTTCGGAAAGCCGTGATAATTGAGCGGCGCGGGAATTGCGCCTTGCACATTCACAATATAATCATGACAAATTTGATCTAATTGATTAGTGGTCATTCCTGCTTGAACTTGTGGCGTAATCATTTCTAAAACTTCGGCAGCAAGCCGTCCTGCCACGCGCATTTTCTCAATTTCTTCAGCGGTTTTGATTTTGATAGGCATCATTTTCTAAATTATAGATTGTTGTTAATTGTCTTATATGGTATAAAGCACGCGCTTTATCAAGCAAACTTTACTGTAAACAATATAGTGTAACATCACACACACATCGACACATATACGGGGTGCTCTTTAGAGGGTCGATATATGGGATGTGTGGAGGTTGAACCCTAACGGAGTTTTAAATTATGGCAACAGTTTCAATGCGTCAAATGTTAGAAGCAGGCGTGCACTTTGGTCACCAAACCCGCTTCTGGAAGCCCTTAATGGCTCCCTATATCTTCGGCGAACGCAACAAAATCCACATCATCAACTTAGAACACAGCTTACCGATGTTCAATGATGCCACCAATTTTATCGGCAAATTAGCTGCTAAGAAAGGGACGGTCTTATTTGTAGGGACGAAACGCGCCGCGCAAGAAGAAGTCAAAGCCGCTGCGATTCGTTGTGGAATGCCTTATGTGAATCGCCGTTGGTTAGGCGGTATGCTCACCAACTACCGCACCGTGAAATCTTCTATCAAGCGTTTACGCGATTTAGAAGCCATCACTGCAGACGGCACTGTCAACCGCTTGACCAAGAAAGAAGCCCTTTCTATCAGCCGCGAACTCGAAAAATTAGAACGCAGCTTAGGCGGGATTAAAGACATGCCCGTGTTGCCAGATGCTTTATTTATCATCGACGTAGGTCATGAAAAAATCGCAGTGAGCGAAGCCAACAAATTGGGTATTCCCGTGGTCGGTGTGGTTGATACCAACAACAGCCCGCTGAACATTGATTATGTCATTCCTGGTAATGACGACGCAATTCGTGCAATTTCCTTGTATGCCAATACCATTGCCGACGCGATTATTGAAGGACGGCAAGCCAGCTTACAACTCGCTGGTGCAGACGACGATTTCGTAGAAGAAGTTCAAGAAGCATCCAATACTTCTGAAGCCGCTAAATCCGAAGACTAAGCCTTAAGCTTTCAGCCAACCCCCTGCCCTCCGAACACGATTTAGGAACAGGGGGTTTGCTATGTTTGATTATCTCGCTCATCACCGCATAACATTGATTTAAGAGGGTATACTGCATGGAAATCACCGCATCCTTAGTGAAAGAATTACGTGAACGTACTGGCTCTGGCATGATGGAATGTAAAAAAGCCTTAGTGGAATCTCAAGGCGACATCGAAGCTGCCATCGAAGCCATGCGCAAAAGCGGTCAAGCTAAAGCCGCTAAGAAAGCCGGTCGTATTGCGGCTGAAGGGATTGTATTAGCACAAAAACAAGACAATCTTGCTGCCTCTGTTGAAATCAACAGCGAAACCGACTTCGTTGCCAAAGGCGATGATTTTAAAGAATTCGCACAAGCGGTTATCGACACCATTTTCAAAACCCGTCCTGCCAGCTTAGAAGCGTTATTAGCCACTGATTTAAATGGCAAAACCGTTGAAGAAACCCGTAATGATTTAGTCGCAAAAATCGGCGAAAATATTAACGTGCGTCGTTTCACCTTGTTTGAAAATGTGGAAGGTGGCAATTTAGGGGTTTATCCTCACGGCACGCGTATTGCCGTATTAGTACAAATGCAAGGCGGCACGCCTGAACTCGCAAAAGACGTTGCCATGCACATTGCTGCAAGCCGCCCTGTTTGCGTGTCTGAAGACCAAGTGCCTGCGGAAGACATCGCCAGAGAACGCCGTATTTTCAGCGAACAAGCCGCAGAAAGTGGCAAGCCTGCCAACGTGATTGAAAAAATGGTTGAAGGGCGTGTGAAGAAATTCTTAGCAGAAGTGACCTTGGTTGGACAAGCTTTTGTAAAGAATCCTGATCAAACCGTTGAACAACTGCTCAAAGCCAATGGCGCAACTGTGCTACAATTTGCAAGAATCGAAGTCGGCGAAGGCATCGAAAAGAAAGTTGAAAACTTCGCTGAAGAAGTCATGCAACAAGTCAAAGGACTCGCTTAACTATGACAGAATTGACCCCCGCGTATCGTCGTGTTTTATTAAAACTGAGTGGCGAGGCCCTGATGGGTTCGCTTGGCTTTGGCATTGATCCCAAGGTAATGGCACGGTTAGCTGTTGAAATCCGTGAGATTTTGGACTTAGGGGTGCAATTAGGCTTAGTCATTGGCGGGGGGAATATCTTTCGGGGCGCAGGTCTCACTGCCAATGGAATTGATCGTGTCTCCGCCGATTATATGGGCATGTTAGCCACGGTGATGAACGGCTTGGCAATGCAAGATGCCTTGCAAAAAGCCGATATTCACGCGCGGGTGATGTCTGCAATCCGCATTGATGCGGTGTGTGAAGACTATGTACGGCGGCGTGCGGTCAGCCATTTGGAAAAGGGACGGGTGGTGATTTTTGCAGCGGGCACAGGCAATCCGTTTTTTACCACGGATTCTGCCGCAAGCTTACGCGCTATCGAAATTGGGGCCGATTTAATGATCAAAGCCACCAAGGTTGATGGCGTTTATGCGTCTGACCCCGTGCGCGATCCCACCGCAACCCGTTTTAGCCGTTTAAGTTATAACGAAGTTCTAGCCCGACAACTCGGGGTTATGGATGCGACCGCTGTGGTCTTATGTCGGGATAATAAAATGCCCTTGCGGGTCTTGGATATGGGGAAACCCAGTGCCTTATTGCGGGCAATCACAGGACAGGAAGAAGGGACATTGATTC
>JBDKHS010000095.1:0-4219 GCA_039797505.1 Pseudomonadota bacterium
CTTCCAAAATATTTTGGGTGGTGTAACGAATTAAGCCTTTAGGATAACCCACTTTCACCATGACTTCATCGCACACGTCAATACAGGCAGAGCAACTAATACATTGATATTGCATACCATCCCGAATATCAATACCTGTCGGGCACACTTGAAAGCACAGCGTGCAATTGACGCAATCCCCTAAACCTGCCGCCTTATAATCTTCACCGCGCTTGCGTGAGCCACGGGGTTCACCGCGCTTGGTGTCATAAGCTAATACCATGGTGTCTTTATCAAACATCGCGCTTTGGAAACGTGCATAAGGACACATATAAATACAGATTTGTTCGCGTAACCAGCCCGCATTGCCATAGGTGGCAAAGCCATAGAAAAACACCCAAAAAGTTTCGGTAGTACTGGCGTTAAAGTGCCATAAATCAACGCACAATTCTCGAATCGGCGAGAAAAATCCCACAAAAGTTAAACCCGTATAAGCTGCAAAGAAAATCCAGAGCGCGTGCTTAGTCGCTTTAATTCGGAGTTTATGTGCTGACATCGGGGCTTTATCGAGCTTCATTTGTTGCGGGCGATCCCCTTCCACCCAACGTTCCATCCACAAGAAAACTTCGGTCCAAATCGTTTGCGGACAAGCAAAACCACACCACAAACGTCCCGCCAAGGCGGTGAAAAAAAACAGGGTTAAACCCGCCATAATCAGTAGAAACGCAAGAAAAATCATATCTTGCGGCCAGAAGGTCAAACCGAAAATGTAAAATTTACGCGCGGGCAAATCAAGCAGAACCGCTTGCCGCCCGTCCCACGTGAGCCACGGGAAAATATAATAAATTCCCAACAGGACAAACACGCTGGTCATTCTCAAGTTTGAGAACAAACCTTTGGTTTCGCGAGGGTAGATTTTTTCACGCTTGGCGTACAGTGATGCTTGCACTGTTTCAAGCGGAACTGATTGGGTGGTGTGATTTTCTTCAGACGACTTCATAGTTCATCAATGTGGGTAGAGGAGGAAATCTGTGGCAACGGCGTACTAAAGTATAAAGTTAGTAAAGAAGACAGCCCTGTTGTCAGCCAAAACAAAAAGAAGCCGATACTATACGCTGCCATTTTACTGATGTCCAGACGGAGAACGCTTTTTGGGTCAAAACTATAGAAAAACAAAATGCTTGCTAATGAAGACACTAGGAAGGAAGACCATAAGACTGCCATGATTTTTTGCGCCTTAGGCACAGTTAATACGGGTGAGTTTGGCATTTTAAAATCTCCTTAGTAATTACGCTTTATAACAACACATTTTTACAATTAATTGCTTAAATTACATCTAATTAAATAGACTAAGAAGGTATAAAATATTTATTAATTGTAATTTGTTTGACTTTTAATAAATTAGCAGTTTTATTATAAAAAGCTGTAACTTAGCACTTGAGATGCTGATCGAGAATGCCTAATGCAATATTAGCATAAACTAATATTGTTTTTCGCGTATTGACTCGATTGCTCAGAAAGACTGATAACCACACAAAGATGATTTAATTCTTATGATTTTACTATAGTTTAGACTGATTCTAAAAAATTGCCGCGTCTTTGCCACTGTCTATATTTTGACAGATAAAGATTTAAGTCTCCTCAGTAAACAGTTAGAATAGCTCAGACTGGTTAGGTTGCGTTTTTTAAGGACTTTCGACGATGGCTGAGCTTCCAAATTTATTATTGATTGATGACGACCCCAATATTTGCGAGACGCTGTCATTCGCATTGCAAGACAGTTTTAATGTCATCGTATTTTCGAGCCGCGAAGAGGTCAAACGCTGGCTTTACACCACCTTGACAATGCCAAATCTTGCTCTTGTCGATCTCGGATTACCGCCGACACCGCACAGCCCCGACGAAGGCTTCGCTCTCGTTCCCGAATTATTACGCTTTAACGCCCGCATGAAAATCCTGATTTTGTCAGGACAAGACAGTCATGAAAACGCCCGCCATGCGTTAACTTTGGGGGCGGTGGATTTTATGGGCAAGCCTTGCGACATCTCCTTGCTGAAAGCCCGCATTCAACATCAACAAATGTTATTAGATATTGAACGCACTGAAGTGCCCGTCGCCCAGCAAAAAGAATTCGGTTTAATCGGTGAAAGTTTGGCGATGCAAACTTTACGCGCCCAGATTCGCCAATTTGCAGAATCGCCGTTTGCAGTATTAATTCAAGGCGATTCGGGTGTGGGCAAAGAATTGGTCGCCCAATGTTTACACACTCAAAGTCAACGTCATGCCTCCGCGTGTTTGACCGTCAACTGTGCCGCGTTTACCTCTGAATTGCTCGATGCGCAATTATTTGGACATTCCAAAGGCGCGTATACAGGCGCAGCCGCAGCACGCACAGGTTTCTTTGAAGAAGCCAATCACGGCAGCCTGATTTTGGATGAAATTGGGGAAATGCCGCTGCAATTGCAAGCCAAATTATTGCGGGTTTTAGAAAATGGCGAATATTATCGCATTGGGGAAACCCGCGTGCGCCATTCTTCAGCCCGGATTATTGCTTCAACAAACCGTGACTTACGCGAACAAGTGCAAGCAGGGCGTTTCCGTGGCGATTTATATCACCGCCTCAGCGTGCTCACGATTAAAGTGCCGAATTTGGCAGAACGTGGTGATGATAGCTTATTATTATTAAAGCATTTTCAAACGATTTATAAAGATATGGGCACGGATTTCGAGCTAGATGAAAACACCTTGCAACGTTGGAGACTCTACAGTTTTCCCGGCAACGTGCGTGAGTTACGGAATATTGTGATTCGTTTAGGTGCGAAATATCCCAAACAAAAAATCAGCAAAGAACAGCTTGAACAAGAATTAGAAACTGCAATTCCGATGCAAAGCACGGAAGATGATTCTGACGAAGCGATTGCGCGCCAATTGAACAAGGGCAGTTTTTCTTTGGACGATACTTTGCTGGAATGGGAACGCCGTTATATCAATGCCGCTTTGGAAATCAGTCAAGGCAATTTGAGCCAAGCCGCGCGCTTATTGGGCATTAATCGCACCACTTTATATAGCAAAATGCAACGTCTTAGCAAAGGCGTGGCTTAATCCGTTCTCTTGCAAACGGCGTGCTCCCGCGCCGTTGTGTGCACGCATCAGGCTGTTGTTGACCCATGTACTATGAGCATTTCGGATTAAAATATCCCCCGTTCAAGATTACCCCCGACACGCAACTGTTTTTTGCGGGGGGAAATCGCGGCTTAGTGCTTGATGCCTTACTCTATGCTATCCAAAGTGGCGAGGGCATTGTCAAAGTGGTGGGCGAGGTTGGTAGCGGCAAAACCATGTTATGCCGCATGTTGCAAGAAAAATTATTACAACATGTTGAAATTGTTTATTTATTAAATCCCCGTCTCAGTCCTGATAAAATTCTCCACGCCGTCGCTTTAGAACTGCAATTACCGATTACCCCGCAAACTGACCGCCTTGAAGTGATGCAGCGTTTACAAAGCACTTTGCTGGAAAAACACGCCGCTAACAAACAAGTAGTCGTCTTTATTGAAGAAGCGCAGGAAATGCCGCTGGAAACCCTTGAAGAAATTCGGCTGCTGAGTAATTTGGAAACCTCGCGCAGTAAACTGTTGCAAATTGTGCTGTTTGGGCAACCTGAACTGGATCATAATCTTGCAGTGCTGCACATTCGCCAATTGCGAGAACGCATTACCCACAGTTTTTATTTAAGCCCACTCAGTCGCAAAGAAATCAGCGAATATATTTATTTTCGGATGCAAGCCGTGGGTTATCGGGGGCCGCCCGTTTTTACTCCAGAAGCGGTGCGTTTAATCACCAAGGTTTCTAACGGTTTGTTGCGACGCGTGAACATTTTGGCAGATAAGTCACTGTTAGCGGCATTTGCCAGCAATATGCACCAAGTCACCGCAAAACATGTGACTTTAGCAGCAAAAGACAGCGGATTTTATTGCCGTTATTTGTCTGCTAAGTTGCGGTGGAGTTTGTGGATTGGCGCATTACTAGGCAGTTTTACGCTGGCAGGCTGGTGGTATTATCCCGTGCTGTTGGAAAATTTAAAACAAAGCTTAAATGTACCTGTTGTTTCAACAGTTGCCCCTCCCGCAATCAATACGCCACCCAGCAATGAACAGTTATTGCAACAGCGTTTACAAGCCACACAACGCTGGTTATTGGAAGCTGAACCACAGCATTATAGTTTACAAATTTTATTAAT
>JBDKHS010000096.1:0-3096 GCA_039797505.1 Pseudomonadota bacterium
ATATTCGGCTTGCCAATCGTTTGCAAGAAGCGGGGGCGCATGTGGTTTATGGCGTGGTCGGTTATAAAACCCACGCAAAAATGCTGATGGTGGTGCGCCGCGAAGGCACGAAATTAAAACGTTATGTGCATTTGGGTACAGGAAATTATCACGCTCGGACTGCTCGGATTTACACCGATTACGGCTTGTTGACCGCCGACAAAACCATTGGTGAAGATGTGCATAAAATGTTTATGCAATTGACCACCTTGGGACGCGGCGCACAACTTAAAAAATTGCTGCAATCTCCCTTCAGCCTGCATTCAGGCATTTTGGCACGGATTGATCGCGAGGCGGTTAATGCGCGTCATGGCAAGCCCGCCCATATCATTGCCAAAGTGAATGCCTTGACAGAGTCGGAAATTATTCGTGCTTTGTACCGCGCTTCGATTGCTGGGGTGAAAATCGATTTAATTATTCGGGGGATTTGTTGCCTGCGTCCTGGCGTGCCTGGGATTTCGGAAAATATTCAAGTGCGTTCGATTGTGGGACGTTTCTTGGAACACACCCGTGCTTTTTATTTCCACAATGCGGGCGAGACTGAAGTTTTTTGTGCCAGTGCAGATTGGATGGATCGGAATCTGTTGAAACGGGTTGAAACCTGTTTTCCCATTGAAAATACTGAATTAAAAACACAAGTTATCAATATGTTGAAACTTTATCTCAGTGATAATACCCAAGCATGGGTTCTGGATAATAAGGGCGGTTACACACATCTTGCACCCACTGCGGATGAAATTCCCATTTCAGCACAACAAACCTTATTGCAAAGTCTCGCAGAAAAGTATTAAGCTGTGTCATATCCTTGATTTCTGCGTTCGCTGAATGCAGAAATCGCGCATCATTGCTGCTATGAGTGAGTATTACTTGCTTTAGCAGCTTTTTTATTTTGGGCGGGTGTCATCGCTTAGCATCTAATGAATTCAAGACCTGCTAGGTTTTCAAAACCTAGCAGGTCTCATGCACGACTTAAACCACATGATGCTTCATGTGCTCCTTAACTTAACCTGAATTCGGGATAAGGAAGAGTAGAAAATTTAGTCGTAGGGTGGAATAGCGTATTCCACCAAGAAAGGTGATAACTCTAGGGCGTGTCATCAAATAGGTATTAACCGCTAAAGAAGCCCCTAAATCCCCTAAAGGGGACTTAAAACCGCTTTAATCTTTGTCTTTAGCCCCCTTTAGGGGGTTGGGGGCTTCTTTAAAGATTTTTAAACATGCTACTTTCTGTTAAAACTTAATTGATGACATACCCTAGGCATGACGCAGTTGAATTGATAAGACCTTCATTGTACGGCAGAAGCTTGTAAAATCCTCGCCGCTGGAGCGTTGGAACGAGACAACATTGGCTAACATGGGGGCTGTTTGAAACGCGGGGATTTCACCAGCCTTTCGGGGTCGGTATGGATTGAAACGCGGCTGATTGGTTGAAACTGGGAATTAAGCGCAGTGATATAAATTGACTGCGCTTCTGGCCTAATCACTTCTGCTTTTTCACCAAACGCATCGCATTTGCCACCACCAACAACGAACTCAAAGACATCCCAATCGCAGCCATCCACGGCGCAACCCAGCCCATCGCCGCCGCAGGCAAGGCTAAACCGTTATACGCCACCGCCCAAATAATATTCTGACGAATAATTTTTAAAGTTTTTTGCGCAACTTGAATGCCCACCAACAATTTTGGCAATTGCTCGCTCAGCAAAATCATGTCCGCACTCGCCCGCGCCACCTGTGTTCCACTGCCCATCGCAATTGACACTTGGGCTTGAGCCAAAACAGGCGCATCATTCACCCCATCACCGACCATAGCGACGACTGCGCCCGTGACCTGCAAAGCTTTAACGCGCTGCAATTTCGCCTCGGGCGTAAGTGCAAAACCAAAGTCTTTAATCCCTGTGGCTTCAGCAACACGGCGCACTGCAAGCTCATGATCGCCACTTAATAAACTCACCTGTTTACCCTGTGCAATTAAGGCTTGAATCAAATCCCTAGCCCCTTCACGAATTTCATCCGCAAGCACAAAAGCCGCATAAATCAGCGTGTCATCTGCCAACATCACCAAAGTATGTGCGGCTTGATGCAGTTGTTGTGAATCGGCAGCACTGAGTTGTAAGCCCGTGCGTTCCTGAGTAAACGCAGGTGTGCCAATAAAATACGACTTTCCTGCAATTTCCCCTGATAAACCCGCCCCTGCAAAATTTTCGACTTGGCTGGCTTGTAAACTGGAGGGCTGTTCATAAGCATTAATCAGGGCTTGAGCAATCGGATGTTCTGAATGTTTTTCTAAGGCAGTGGCATATTCTAGGCATTTTTCCTGTGTCCAATCGCCAAATAATTGGGTTTCGACCACATTTAAACGCCCTTTGGTTAAAGTCCCGGTTTTATCAAAAATAAAGTGCGTGGTTCGCGCCAAAGTTTCCAACGCGTGCCCACGGGTAATTAATAAGCCCATTTGAGTTAAATGGCTGGTTGCTGCCGTAATCGCGGTGGGCGTTGCCAAAGACAAAGCGCAAGGACAAGTCACCACCAACACTGACAAAGTAATTTCTAGCCACAATGCGGGATTGACCATAAACCAATAAATTGCCACCAGCAGCGACAATGCCAACACCCCCACCACAAACCACGCCGCCACCCGATCCGCCAATTGCGTCAAGGCGGGTTTTTCAGTTTGGGCGCGTTCCAACAAGCGCAAAATTTGAGAAAGTACGGTGTCTTCGCCAATTTTATCAACGCGCACTTGCAAAGGACTGTCGATGTTAATCGTGCCTGCAATCACACTCTGTTCAGGCTGTTTGGGCACGGGATAACTTTCACCCGTCAACAAAGATTCGTCCACGCTGGAACGCCCTTCGAGCACCATGCCATCCACAGGAATATTGTCACCTGCGCGAATCAGCACGATGTCGCCCAGATTTAATTCATTGACTAAGACTAATTCTTCTTGCGTGCCCGACTCGGTTTTGCGTAAACGGCTCGCCATTGTTGGGACTAAATGCACCAAACTTTCTGCGGCATGGGCACTGCGTTGGCGGGCGACGAGTTCAAAATAAC
>JBDKHS010000097.1:0-9051 GCA_039797505.1 Pseudomonadota bacterium
TAATGGATATTACCCCCGCAATGTTGCCGCGTTTTGAGAAAATGGCATTGTGTAATGCGATTTTGGGATTTTGGGTGTTGGATAAGTTTGAAATTGTTCATTTTTAGGGATGTGCCAAACAGCGAAGGATTTCAGTCCGTTTGTTGTCAAAATCAGGATTTACAGAATTAAAAAACCTTTCTCAAGATTATGCATTCATCCTGATTAATTCGGATAATCCTGTAAACCCTGATTCTGACAAGCCTTACATCATTTTAAGCTGACTAAACCTCTGGAAACAGTCCCATCGATAAATAGCGATCCCCGCGATCACAAATAATCGCGACAATCAGCGCGTTTTCCACTTCCTGCGCCAATTGCAAAGCCGCCGCCACCGCGCCCCCTGAAGAAATCCCGCCTAAAATGCCCTCAACCGCTGCCAAGTCACGCATGGTTTGTTCCGCAAGGCTTTGGTTAATGTCAATAATTCTGTCCACGCGACTTTCATCATAAATTTTAGGCAAATACGCTTTAGGCCAGCGACGAATACCGGGAATACTTGAACCTTCCGTGGGCTGCACCCCGATGATTTGAATAGCGGCATTTTGCTCTTTCAAAAAGCGCGACGTGCCCATAATCGTGCCTGTCGTGCCCATCGCACTGACAAAATGGGTGATTTTTCCCTCGGTGTCGCGCCAAATTTCAGGGCCTGTACTTTCATAATGCGCTTGGGGATTATCTGGATTGTCAAACTGATTTAAAATCTTGCCTTTACCCGCTTGTTCTAATTCAATCGCTAAATCGCGCGCGCCTTCCATGCCGCTGACTTTCGGGGTCAAAATTAATTCCGCGCCATACGCCCGCATCAACATGCGGCGTTCCACGCTCATATTGTCAGGCATGATTAATTTGAGCTGATAACCTTTCATCGCCGCCACCATTGCCAAAGCAATGCCTGTATTGCCGCTGGTGGCTTCAATTAAAGTGTCCCCTGGTTTAATCTCGCCACGGGCTTCAGCTTTACTGATCATGCTGAGTGCAGGACGGTCTTTCACTGAACCTGCGGGATTATTGCCTTCTAATTTCACTAAAATCTGGTTATTCTTGCCTGTCGCCAAACGTTGCAGCGCAACCAAGGGCGTATTGCCTACAAAATATGCTAGGGATTTCATGTTCTGTTACCTGTCACCTTGATTATTGTCAACGAATATCGGCATCATAGCGCAAAATTTGCAGGCTTTGGGGTTGCTGCTTAGAAGATTTGACGCTATCGCTAGTAAATAGCATGATAATATGATGTATTGCTGATAAATTGTTTAGCCCGTTTTATCGACCTCTATCCGTCGGCGGGTTTCACCTGACAAATGAGGTTGGGTGTGGATTGAAACAGTAAAATCGACAACAATCCTGCGAGAATAAATTTTAATCATCTCGCTGATTTTTTTCATTTTAATTAACATCTCAAAGCAGAAAACACGCAGGGCTTAGTGCGTGATCATTAAACTGCGTTATGGGATAATTTCAACTTTTTGTTTAGTCAATTTAGGTCAACTGTACGATGATTATTATACTTGAGCCACAAGTCACAAGTGGCAGTGAAGAATACAACAAGATTATGGCATTTTTGGAAAAATTACCAAACGTGCAACACCGCATTCATGCTGAAGTGGGGGAACAACAAACCCTGACCGAAATTTATTTAATTGGTGATACCCATACCGTTGATAAAGAAGACATTCAAGCCTTACCTGGTGTGGGTCGCGTGGTGCGAGTTTCTCGGGAATATCGGGTTTTGGGCAGACATGCGGATGACGATCAACGCACTTCTGCTTTTGAATACAATGGCGTGACCTTTAGCCAAGATACCTTAAACGTGTTTGCAGGCTTGTGTGCAGTTGACACCCCTGAACACGTTGAAATCATGATGAAAGCTTTACAAGCTGAAGGGCAAGTTTGCACCCGCATGGGCGCGTACAAACCCCGTACCAATCCTTATGCTTTCCAAGGGCACGGTAAAGACTGCTTAAACTATGTGTTTGAGTTGGCTGGGAAATATGGCATGAAAGTGATTTCGATGGAAGTTACCCATGAATCTCATATTGATGAAATTCATGAGGCATTAGAAGCCACGGGCAAGCCCACGGGCGTAATGTTGCAAATCGGCACGCGTAACACCCAAAACTTTGAATTATTGAAGTCTGTGGGTCGTCAAAATGAATACCCCGTGTTAATCAAGCGCGGCTTCGGGATTACCCTCGAAGAGTCTTTGAATGCAGCAGAATATCTTGCCAGCGAAGGCAATCGTAAAGTGGTGTTCGGTTTGCGTGGGATGAAAACCAACATGGGCGACCCCCACCGCAATCTGGTGGACTTCTCCCACGTGCCCACGGTGAAGCGTTTGACCCGTATGCCTGTGTGTATCGATCCTTCGCATTCTGTGGGCAGTCGTTCACGCTGCTGTGATGGGATTCTGGACGTATTCCACGCCACCACCCAAGGCATTATTGCAGGTGCAAACATGGTGCTGGTAGACTTCCATCCCAATCCTGCAAAGGCATTGGTCGATGGTCCTCAAGCCTTGTTAATGAAAGAGTTACCCCACTTCTTGGAAGATATTCGTATCGCCCGTGAAGCGTATGAAAGACGGCGTGCTTTGGCAGACAAACAATCTGCTTAATTAGCTAGATTTTTGAAAGAAGGTGAGCTTATTCACTTTCTTTCAAATATAACTTAATAGGATGGGATGAGGACATCGCTGAAATGATTATGGGAATAGGGATAGACATCAGCGAGCAAGAGCGCATTCGTGCGAGTATTACCCAGTTTGGGCAGCAGTTTGTTGAAAAATTATTTACCGAACAAGAAATAAATTACTGCGAACGTTATCGTGACCCCACTGAACATTATGCGGGCAAGTTTGCGGTGAAAGAGGCATTTATGAAGGCTATCGGTACAGGTCGCCGTCAACAAGTCACTTTCAAAGATATTGAAGTGCTTAATCAATCTTCGGGCGCGCCCCGTATCACTTTACATGGCAATACTAAAATTTTGACTGATGCGATGGGGATTGTGCAGATTCACGTCAGTGTCTCGCACAGTGCGAATATTGCAGTTGCCGTGGTCATTTTGGAAAATATGTCTGATTTGAAAGTTTAAACAGGCTGCTTTACTCGCTTCAATATTATTGAAAAATTGCCTGTGAACAAGCGGGCTTTGTTAATTCGAATCTGACTATTTGTAAGAAAATACTTGATAATACCGCAGTAAAAATTAACAGCTAAAAAACGACAACAGGGGAGAACTTCAGACTTAGCTTAGGGCGACACCACTAAGACCCAATAAGTCCCCCCTATAATGGCTTAGATTGCGCCACGGAGTTCCTTGTGAACAAGCACAGTGCGAGCCAAAGCTTCTTCTAAAGAAACTTTAGTGCTTTTGGGTTTCAAAGATTTGGATTCATCAGCCACTTTCACGACCTTATCCCCAGCACCCATGCCCTTGAAATCGCCCTTTTCCAAGCCCAAAATTTCGTTGAACTCATTCCACACCACGCCTTCGAGCAGCGGATAGAAATAAGTCGCGTGACCTTCGACTTCAACAGCTAAGTTCTCTTTGATATTGTCTGCAAAGAGATATAAAGGAATACCTGCTTCACAAATCGGCAGATAGGTTTCACAAAACAGCTTAATTTGTTCTAAACTGCCAATATGCCCCGCAAAAAACGTAATTTTGTCGCCTTTTGCTGTTAAAACCACTTGTTTAACCACGGCTTCAGGCGTGCCACGGCTTCCGTGACCCGTTGATTTTCCTTCTTTCATGATTAAATCGCCGCGATACACCAAATCATCAGAGCTTTCGGCTTTTTCGCAGATAGACATTTGCCAGGTTAAATTTTTTGCTTGGATATATTCCAGAAAATTACTCATATAAACCTCAAGGTGAGTATCAAATAAGACGAGAGTTTTAATTTAGTTATCCATCAGATAACTTGCCTTATATTATAACAATCTCACTAATCAGCAAGTGTTAAATGTAAGAAATTGCGATGGTAAATCCTATAAAAACAATCGTCTATTATCCAAGCACAGCGAATTTCCTTTGTAATTTACATGTTATGCACCGCCACAAGAATGCCATGCGTCAACGCCTGTGAAACTCTTTTTATTTTTGTAATTGGTGATGGTGTAAATTTTGCCACGATCATCACCGGGCGGACAGTCTTTGGGCAACGCGTCCAAGCAGATTTTTACCTTATCGCCTTTGGCAAAATCACGCGAATTGTATAAGTATTTATCCACATTGCTTTCTGAAGCCAAATAAGGCGCACTGGTTACATACACCCCCAAATCATTGGTAAAGCGCATATTCAACTCACCGCCTGCCTCACCAGGCACTGCGCCTTCAAAACGCGTGGTTTTATCCATCAGCACGGCATCGACACATTTACCGACTTTTTTCGGTAAATCAGACGTGGCTTTCTTAGGCACACTCGAAGCAGCGACATCGTTTAAAACTTCGATGTGTTCCATATACGCCGTTTTCAAACAGTTTGGGGTTTTACACTTGTTGCGGGTATTTTTTAACCAATTTCTTTGGTCACTTTTCAAAGTTTCCGCATCTTCGACTTGCGACAAAGCGCGTTTATAAACGCTTTGCAGCGTGTCATCTAAATCAGATAATTCCTTATCGCCACAAATCGCTTTTTCTACCAAAGTGTTTGCCTTGTCACAGTCAAAACTGGCACTGTGGGCTGCCAACGGCAAACATAATAATCCCAATAACACATATTTCATTTAGCTACTCTCCCTGAAATGCCTGCGCAATAAAACAGCCTAATTTTGGTAGTGCAAAAGAGGCCGTGCTATTAAACTAAGAAAACTGCCAATTATAGAAGATAAGTAAGATGCTGACTTGCCCTAATTGTAAAGCACTGCACGTCGTAAAATATGGAAAAACCCGTTCAGGCACACAAAACTACAAATGTCGTGAATGCGGTCGCCGTTTCGTAGAACATCCTACCAAAAAATACCTAAGCCAAGAAACATGGGCGCAGATAGATAAGTTGTTAAAAGAAAAGTTACCCCTAAGCGGGATAGCCCGTGTGACAGGAATCTCAGGAACGTGGCTACAACGTTATGTAAACCGTTTGTACGAGAAACAAGGTTTAGAACCACAGCCTGTAAAAAAAAGGGAAGTTGTGTTTAGAATGCTAAGACAGCGAGTCAGTCGGTTAGTGCGGAAAACTTTCTCCAAGAAGTTAGAAAATCATATCGGAGCTATCATTTATTTCATTAATCATTACAACAAATCACTGCTTCTTTAGCACTACCCAAAAAGCTTTATCAAGCGTAGGGTGGAATAGGCGCAAGCCGTATTCCACCGCAGTAATACAGTTACCGATTCAACTGGGTAACTCCTAAATACTATTTTCTATTTAAGGAAAATCCCAAAATCGCTTTGCCTGTCAGTTAAGCTCCGCTTGTCCTGAAAAATGGCAAAGTAAGCCTAACAATACTAGGAGTTGCGCAGTTTAATTCGTAACTTATTGATTTTTTAAGATTCAAATAAATTTCTAGGAATGCCTGTCACCTGCTCTATGAGTTCTACGGTCACACCTTGGGCAAATAGATTCTTGGCAATGACTAGTTTACTTTCTTCACGCCCCTTTTCGAGCCCTTCCTCCAAACCTTGTTCCCGTCCTTGCTCAAGTCCTTGTTCAAGTCCTTTCTCAAGCCCTTTCTCAAGCCCTTTCTCAAGCCCCTGCGCTAACCCCGCTAAAAATTTTTCTTCTCGCTCCTTTCTCAAAGCCTCTTCTTGTGCATATTCGTCTTTCATACGCGCCCGGTCTTGTGGGGTTAAACCATCCGTTTTGATGAGATTGACCACTTTCAACACCTCAGTCTTTTGGTAAGTTGATTCATCCACTTGTTCATCTAAGCTGTCTTGAATCAGTTTTAACCATTCTCGATAAGGTTCTGGCGTGGATTCAGTCACATGTTTTGGAGAGAGATAAAGCACACGGTGGTAGATTTTATGCAGCTTTTCTTGGGTGAGTAGATTGATGGGGTCAAAGCTGATTTCTGCAATTGCACAATCTTCGCGTGTTCCCGATGTTGAAACAACGATGGTGAACACCGTCAGTGCAGGTTTGTAATTTCTCGAAGTATCTACCTGTTCTAAAATTGCGGCACAATGATAGTGCAGAAAACGCTCGTAATAATCTTCATAGCGACGGTGTTGAATATCGACAATCACGCGGTTTTCAATATCTTCTGCGTATAAATCAAACCGAGAATCGACATTGCCGATGGGCGGGTCAAACTTCTTTTCAGTTTGTACTTTGTCAATGTTCAGTTCAATACCGAGAAAGTCTCGGACAAAGCCTTTAAAAACTTCAACATTACAAAAGGCTTTTTTAAAGATAACTTCATAGCGTAGGGAGGCGACTTTTTGCATGGGAATTTCCTATGGGAATTTTGATGTTCGTGTAAAGCGTTAATTCTTAGGGGTTACGCAGTTGAATCCGTAACTGGTTGATTTTACCAAAATCGGGGTTCATCATTTTCTCACGAATTGATGCGCTTCGTTCCTCAGCATATCGTTTAGCTTATTAATTTTTAACTGCGTAACTCCTAAATTTTATTAAAAACGTTCTTATGCACCGCACAATACTATCTCATAGTAAATCAATAGATTGTGCTTTCAACTGCGTAACGCCTAAATAATTTAAATATTTTTACATTTTCAGCGACAGGTTGCGCAATATGCTGCGTATAACAGAGTAGAAAGCAAAAAACTTTCGGGACACAACCGAAGTTTACACACTACTTTATAAGGAATTTAGTTATGAAAAATCTCGCTACTTTATCCGCTGCCATTGCTTTAGTTTTAGGCGTTAATAGCCATGTTTTTGCTGCAGACACCACTGCAACGACTACGACAACCGCCGCTGCAACGGCGCGCGCACAAACCATGCTCGCTTCTTTGCTTAAGCGTTTTGATTTAAACAACGATGGTCAAATTACCCTTGATGAAGTGCAAGCGGTGCGCGATGCCTCTTTCACTAAAGCAGATACCAATAATGATGCTTATTTGAGCACAGACGAATTGACCGCGCTGCACACCGCAGAACATCAAGCGCGTGCTGCTGAAATGTTCACTACATTAGACACCAACAGTGATAGCAAATTATCTGCCGCAGAACTCGCCGCAGGTTCACCACATCCTGTGGTTGATGCAACCCGTGCACAAGCGCATTTCACCGCTTTAGACACTGATGCTGATGGTTTTGTGAGCTTGGCTGAATTGCAAGCAGGCGTTCCTCCTCAAGGTGGTCATGGCGGACATCGTGGTGGCGGACAAGGTCAATTCAACCAATTAGACACGGATAAAGACGGTAAAATTTCACGCACCGAATTCGTTTCAAACGTGCCTTTGTTTGACAAGTTTGATACCAACAGTGATGGTATTATCACCGCTGATGAAATTACCACCAAATTGACGCAAGCTCCTACGGGAGAAGGCAAAGGTTTTGGAAGACCCGCAGGTCGAGGCTTTGCTCGCTAAACAAACTGACGTGAGCAACGCGGCAGAATTACAAGCTGATGAAATGCTGATGCAGCGCGTCCAGCAAGGGGATAGCGCAGCATTTCAACAGCTCGTGCGGCAACATGTCCGCGCCTTACACGGATTTGCCAGACGCTTGTTAGGCAATTCCGCTGAGGCGGAGGACATCGTGCAAGAAACTTTTATTCGAGTTTGGCATCGCGCAGCACAGTGGCAAATCGGGCGGGCACGGCTCTCGACATGGTTACACAGCATTGCTTATCATCTGTGTATCGACATGGGGCGACGCAATCATATACAGACCGTGTCAATGTCAATTGACGAAGTCATGGATGATGCCGAAGTCGCTGGTATTTCTGAATCTTTAGAACATGTACAGCGTGAAGAAATGATTCAAGAAGTCGAAGCTGCCTTACAGCAACTGCCTGAACGTCAGCGTAGTGCAATTGTGCTGTGTTATTATCAAAATATGAGTAACAGTGATGCCGCCGAAGTTTTAGCCGTCAGTATTCCTGCTTTAGAATCTTTGTTAGCACGGGGTAGAAGAACGTTACGCGAGAAATTACAGGCGCACTTAATTGATGGGTAAATTATCATGTTTCAATCCAGACCCAAGCTGTCGAGTGACCAAGCCATTGACAGGGCGGTGGGTCGTCTCTTCATAAATGAAGAGCATACCGAAAATGATAACATGCCAACCCATATTGGCACAATTAAATTATCCTTCTGAAGAGGGTCGTTTCAAGACCGTAAAGGAAATTGGATGAACTTACAACGATTTTCCCAAATGCTTGACGCTTATGGGGGAGACCTACGGCGTTGGTCTGAAAATGAACGTGCTGCCGCGCTCGATTTTTTGCAACATTCTGAACAAGCCCGTGTTTTACAACAGCAAGCTTTACGACTCGATCAGCTTTTGGCGGTGCTTCCCGAGGTTTCAGCTTCAGCAACTTTGGAACAACGCATTTTTAATAGTATACAAAATCCTGTTTCTGAGCCATTGCCTGCATGGCAAATTTGGTTACAAGAGGTTTGGGAACGGTATTTTGGCGACAGTGGATGGCGGGTGGTGGCAGCCTGTGGATTGCCGTTGTTAGTTGGGGTGGCGGTGGGTTTATCTTTACCCGTGCACCAGAACAAACAACATTATCAGCAAGTTGCCGAAGATGAAAGCACCCAGCGGATTAATCGCTTAGCAACGGAGTCTATCGAGTTAGTGGAGTTTGTATTGTGATGTCAGCACGTAATCTATGGCTTGTTTTGGGCAGTTCATTCGCGCTCAACTTGCTATTACTGGGGATTTTTCTTGGGGGGTATTTACGACCCTCAGTTTTCCCCCCGCCGTTTCCACCTCCGCATGAAAGAGGACGGCATGGTGAACACCGTCCACATCCTCCTCATGCCCCGCCCCTGATGAGGATGTTGCAATCCTTACCAGAAGCAGCCCAGGAAAAAGTACGTCCTTTGCTGGATAAGTATGAGCCTGAATTGAAGGCAAAAGTGGAG
>JBDKHS010000098.1:0-21154 GCA_039797505.1 Pseudomonadota bacterium
CACCGCTGTTATTTTTTGCGATGTTATTCATGGGGATATTAGGCTTAGCCTTTACCCCGCGCCAAGAAGACCCACAGATTTCCGTGCCGATGATTGATGTTTTTATTCAATATGCAGGCGCATCTTCAACCCAAGTTTCCAGCCTCGCGATTGACCCCTTGCAACGCCTGATGAGCGAAATCCCGGGGGTGAAACATGTGTATTCTGTGGCAGAACATGGACATGGCATGGTCACGGTGCAATTTGAAGTCGGGGAAAATATGGAAACTTCGGTTTTCAAAGTACACGACAAATTGCAATCCAATCTCGACAAGATTCCGCCCGGCGTGTCGCCGCCTTTGGTGAAGCCGAAAGGGATTGACGATGTGCCCGTGGTCAATTTAACGCTGTGGTCGGAAGATGTGGACGACAATGCGCTGCGCACTTTAGCCTTGGATGTGATGCAAAATCTTAAGGAAATTAACGGCACAGGACAAAGTTTCATCGTCGGTGGGCGTGCCGAGCAAGTGCGCGTCGAAATCATGCCTGAACGTTTATCAGGTTTCGGGCTGAGTTTGGCACAAGTCGCCAACACCATCCAAACCGCCAACAGTGAAAAAGCGGCGGGACATGTCGAAACCAATAACAGTCATTTCACAGTGTACACGGGCGCATTTTTACGCACGGCGGTCGATGTGGCGCAGTTGGTGGTGGGCACACATGCGAATACCCCCGTGTATGTGCGCGATGTTGCCAATGTCAGCCAAGGCGCGGAAGAAACGCGGCAAATGGTGAATTATTTTTCAGGCGCGGCGTATCGTTATGATGTGGCAACGCCTGAAGGTACGGCTAAAAATACCCCTCAAATCAATGGCGCACCCGCCGTCACCATTGCGGTGGCGAAAAAAATTCACACCAACGGCGTGAGTGTCGCCAACGAAGTCATCGCCCATGTGGAATCCTTGAAAGGGCGCGTCATTCCTGATAATGTGCATGTCGAAATTACCCGCAATTATGGCAAAACTGCCAATGATAAAGTTAATGATTTAATTAAGAAATTATTCATTGCCACGGGCGCAGTGACAATTTTGGTCTTGCTGACTTTGGGCATTCGTCCCGCAATTGTAGTGACTTTAGTCATTCCCGTAGTGATTTTAATCACGGTATTTTCTGCGTGGATTTTGGGCTTCACCATCGACCGCGTCAGTTTATTCGCGTTGATTTTCTCGATTGGGATTTTGGTCGATGATGCGATTGTGGTGATTGAAAATATTTATCGCCGTTGGCTGCTCAAAGAAAATACTGACACTGAAACTGCTGTTGATGCGGTGCGTGAAGTGGGTAATCCCACGATTTTGGCGACTTTCACCGTGGTTGCCGCCTTGTTGCCGATGGGCTTTGTGTCAGGAATGATGGGGCCGTACATGGCACCGATTCCCGCCTTGGGTTCAGTGGCGATGTTGTTTTCCTTGATTGCCGCGTTTATTTTCACCCCGTGGCTGGCAATGCGAATTAAACCCAGCTTGAAAAATTTACAAGCCGCCGCCCACAAAGAACATCATCACAACGAAAAAATAGAAGGCTGGTTTCGCGGCATCATTCCGCCCTTGTTCAATGATAAATTCAAAGGTTGGACATTTTTTGTCGCTTTAGTGGTTGCATTTTTTGCCGCCTGTTCAATGTTTTATTTCCAAGCCGTGGAAGTAAAAATGTTGCCTTTGGACAACAAGCCCGAATTCAACGTGTTCATTGACATGCCCGAAGGCACGGCTTTACCCAGCACTGCGAATTTAACCTTCCAAATGGCAGAAAAACTGCGCGAAATGCCTGAAGTCACCGCCGTGCAAACTTACGTGGGTACTTCACAACCCTTTGATTTTAACGGGATGGTTCGCCATTATTATTTGCGTGCGCAACCATGGCAAGCGGATATTCATATTCAGCTCACCGATAAAAAAGATCGCACCCGTAGCAGTCATGAAATCGCGCTTGCGGCTCGGGAATTGTTAAATGAAGTGATTAAAAATTCTCCTGCGAAAATCGCTATCGTAGAAATGCCCCCCGGTCCGCCCGTGTTGCAGTCGGTAGTAGCGGAAATTTATGGCCCTGACGATGCCAGCCGTCGCCAATTTGCCCAAAAAATGACCGAGACTTTCAGCCAAGCCAAAACTTTGGCGGATGTGGATAATTTCATGGCAGCCCCGCATGAAGTCTGGCGTTTTGAAGTGGATACAGAAAAAGCCGTGCGCCGTGGAATTGCCGTGGATGCGATTAACAACAATCTCAGCATGGCATTGGGCGGCTTCAAATTAGGCGATATTAAAGTGGGCACGGTGTTAGAGCCGACTTATATCGTGCTGCAAGTGCCCTTGGCGATGCGCTCGCAATTAACGCGTTTGTATGATTTGCCGGTTAGCAGCAATATTGGGAAAACTGTGCCTTTGGCAGAATTGGGCAAGTTTGTGAAAGTGCCGCAAGACCCCTTAATTTTCCATAAAGATTTGCGTCCCGTGGAATTCGTGGTGGGGGATGCCATCGGAATGCAAGGCGAAGATAAGCGTTATCGTTTGGGCGCGCCGATTTATGGCATGTTTGAAGTGGAAAAATTGCTCAAAGATTACACCGCCCCCGATGGCGTGAAAGTCAATTCAGGCAGCTATTTTGGTGCGCCCGAATCCGATGGACGCTCTGCTTTTGAATGGGGTGGCGAATGGACGGTGACCTTTGAAACCTTCCGCGACATGGGGCTGGCATTTGGCGCGGCCTTGGTGCTGATCTATATTTTAGTGGTCTGGCAATTTGGCAACTTCATCGTGCCTGCGGTGATTATGGCCCCGATTCCGCTGACTTTATTAGGCATCATTCCCGGACATTGGTTTATGAATGCCTCGTTCACCGCCACTTCAATGATTGGCTGGATTGCGCTCGCGGGGATTATCGTGCGCAATTCAATCTTGCTGGTGGATTATTCCATTCACGAAGTGCAGCAAGGCACGCCTTTACAAGATGCGGTGATTCTGGCTTGTAAAACACGGACACGCCCGATTATGATTACCGCGCTTGCCTTGGTGGCAGGTTCAGGGGTGATTTTATTCGACCCGATTTTTCAAGGCATGGCAATTTCCTTGTTATTCGGGGTGATGATTTCGACTATCTTGACTTTGGTGGTGATTCCACTGGGCTGCTTAAGTATCGGGAAACAAGCTTTATGTAATGATCACGCGCTGGATTTGCCTGAAGCGGTTGCCGCGCCCGTGGGCTATCAAACCCCGCTATGGTTACGGATTTGGGTGAAACTGGTCAATATTGCCGTGGTGATGTTTTATGTGCTCAGAGCAATATTTATTGTGGTTCGCAGTGGTATTTTGATGTTGTGGGCGATGCTGCAAAGTCGATTTTTCCCCAGCACACCAGCCGCCCCCGTCGCAGTGAATACGCCGCCCGTGGCTTCGAGTGTGGTGATGCCCTCATCACAAACCATGCCCACGCCCAGCACAAGTTCCACCCCCGCATCAGTGACGGTTATCACCGATACAATGAAAGTGCCGCCGGTGGCAATGCCTGAAGAACTGGGTTTGGCAGCGCAAAAGCAAACGGACGAATCACCCGACAGCCCTCAGTTGCCCAAGTCAGATCAAGAAAGCGAGGCGCAACGACCTGAAAACAATGCGCGTAAACGTGTGCCACGACGCGGCATTCGCATTAAATCCGATTTGATGCAAGAGCAGCCTGAAGAAACCAATAAAGACCCTCAGCCTAAGAAAAATGGTAAAGACTAAACAAATGCAAGCCGTGACCTTGGTCGGATTTGGCAGTAGCAACGTATTGAAATTTAGCGAGCTACCCATTCCCAAACCCAATCCCGAACAATTATTAGTACGGGTTCGTGCCACCGCCTTAAACCGCGCCGACATTTTGCAGCGTAAAGGCTTATATCCCGCGCCTGCGGGCGAGTCGGAAATTTTGGGCTTGGAATTGGCAGGCGAGGTGGTGGCGTGGGGCAGTGCAGTGCAGGGCTTTGAAGTGGGACAACGGGTGTTTAGTTTGGTGGGCGGCGGGGCTTATGCCGAATACGCATTGTGCGATGCCGCAATGGCGATGCCGATTCCTGAACATTGGGATTTTCACCAAGCTGCCGCTGTGGCGGAGGTGTTTTTAACCGCTGACGAAAGCTTATTTCAATTGGGACGTTTGCAAGCAGGTAATAAAGTCTTAATTCATGCGGGTGGCAGCGGCGTGGGTACGGCTGCCATTCAATTGGCAAAATATTGCGGTGCGAAGGTTTATATCACCGCAGGCTCTCAGCTCAAAATTCAAAAAGCCTTAGATTTGGGCGCGAATGTGGGAATTTGTTATCACACCCAAGATTTTGTAGAAGAAATTAAAAATTTAACCGATGGCGCGGGCGTGGATGTGGTTGAGGATTTTTTAGGTGCAAGTCATCTGGCGCGTAATTTATCCGTGCTTAAACCCGCAGGACGTTTGGTGATGCTTGCTTTGATGGGTGGCGCGAAAACTGAGTTGAATTTAGGGCTGGTGCTGAGTCGGCGTTTACAAATTTTGGGCTGTGTGATGCGCTCGCGCAGTTTGGCGGACAAACGCGCCATGACTGCCCGTTTTACTCAACGCTGGCTACCTGTGCTGGCTGAGGGCAAAATCAAACCCATTATTGACTCCGTCTTTTCGTGGCGCAAAGTGCGAGAAGCCCATGAATATATGGAGCAAAATCAGAATTTTGGTAAAATTGTGTTGGTGGTGGAATGATGCTAAAAATTGCCCTATTTTGGGGACTTATTGGCATGTTTTTAGGATTTTTTGCATTGGCAGTGCAGGCTGAACCTTTGCAACGTTTGTTCATGACTCCCGAACAGCGTGCGGAATTGGATAAATTACGTTTCGCACCCTTGCCCAATACACCCGAAGCCAAGCAAACCGAAATCCCTGAGCCGCCTGCCCAAATTAGTTTTCGCGGCGTGGTGTCTTTGCCGCGTCAAGCCCCTGTGGTGTTTTTGGATTATCCAACGACCCATAATAATGAGCGTCCCAGTTTCGATGCCAAATTGATACACACACCCCATCCACAATTAGAAGTGACTTTGTTGAAATCAGGCAAAGTGGTGACTTTAAAACCAGGACAGGTGCTAGAAACCAGCGATGGTAAAGTGACTGAAATTTATGAAAATCCCAGTACAATTCAGAATAAAGCACCGCTTGTGCGTTAGATTTTATGATGTTGAGGAAGCTTTTAAACCAAGTCTATATTTTTTGCGAAAGCGTAAATTAGCTTGTCAAACTTAACCTGTGTCAGAATCAAAATTCACAGGATTTAAGGATTTTCAGAATTAACAATCTTTCCTATAATCCAGCCACCCGATTCAGACATAATTACCCCTCCCCCGCCAAAATACGCTAAAATTCACCAATTCCGCAGTGCACCTTTTCAAACCCCTTTTAAAAAATAAGAGCTTATCAATGGTTTCAGTGACAGAATCACTTATTCAGATTAAACAAGGCGTACACGAATTACTCTTAGAAGAAGAACTGATTAAAAAATTAAGCAGTGATAAACCTTTGCGCATTAAAGCAGGCTTCGACCCCACCGCCCCCGATTTGCACTTAGGGCACACCGTGCTGTTGAATAAATTGCGCCAATTTCAACAACTCGGACACACGATTTTATTCTTAATCGGGGATTTCACGGGCTTAATCGGCGACCCCACGGGCAAAAACGTGACCCGTCAACCGCTCACACCTGAACAAGTGCAAGCCAACGCAAAAACTTATCAAGAACAAATCTTCAAAATTCTTGATCCTGAAACCACGCAAATTTGTTTTAATTCCACTTGGATGAATAAACTTTCACCTGCGGAAATGATTCAACTCGCGTCAAAATACACCGTTGCCCGCATGTTGGAGCGCGATGATTTTGACAAGCGTTACAAAGGCGGACAGCCGATTGCGATTCATGAATTTCTCTATCCGCTGATTCAGGGCTATGATTCGGTGGTGCTGAAAGCCGATGTCGAATTAGGCGGCACAGACCAAAAGTTCAATTTATTGATGGGACGCGAATTACAAAAGCAAGCAGGACAAGCCCCGCAAGTGGTGCTGATGATGCCGATTTTGGAAGGTTTGGACGGCGTGCAAAAAATGTCTAAATCCTTAGGGAACTTCATCGGAATTCACGAAGCTCCTGAAGAAATGTTTGGCAAATTGATGTCAATTTCTGATGAATTAATGTGGCGTTACATTGACTTGCTGAGCTTTAAAACTGCCAGTGAAATTGAAGCATGGAAACAATCCGCTCAAGAAGGTGCAAATCCTCGCGATATTAAAGTCGCCTTTGCGCAAGAAATTGTGGCGCGTTTTCACAATCAAGCCGCCGCAGAACAGGCTTATGCGCAATTTGTGGCGCGTTTCAAACAAGGCGAAATTCCCGAAGATTTGCCAGAAATCGTGGTGAGCAGCGAAGAAGCGCAGTTGGGGATTGCCAATTTATTGAAAGAAGCGGGACTGGTTGCCAGCACTTCGGAAGCTATCCGTTTGATTAAACAAGGCGGGGTCAAAATCGATGGCGAGAAAGTCAGCGATCCGCATTTGCAATTAGCAGTGGGCAGCGAACAGGTTTACCAAGTCGGAAAACGCCGTTTCGCACGGGTCAAACTCTTGGCGAAATCTGCTAAAATGTAAATTTTTCCCTTAGCTTATACTCAACAGCTATTAAAAGGTTTAACTTCCCCCTTTTTCAAAGGGGGTGAAAAGCTAAACTTAATGCTCGTGTTAGCTTATACCCCGCATTTCAAGTATGATCAGCATTATAAAGAAAGCCTAAATTTTTCTTGACGAAAGAGATTCACAGCTTATGCAAGCATTCACCACTTTAAACGGCTTAGTTGCTCCGTTGGATCGCGCCAATGTTGACACCGACGCGATCATTCCTAAACAATTTCTCAAGTCCATTTATCGCACGGGCTTTGGGGTGAATTTATTTGATGAATGGCGGTATTTAGACCACGGTGAACCGGGTCAAGACTGCTCGAATCGTCCGCTGAATACAGATTTCATGCTGAATAATGCACGTTATCAAGGCGCAGAAATTTTATTAGCCCGCCAAAATTTTGGCTGTGGTTCAAGTCGTGAACACGCGCCTTGGGCTTTATTAGATTATGGTTTTCGGGCGTTGATCGCGCCAAGTTATGCCGATATTTTTTATAATAACTGCTTCAAAAATGGCATTTTACCAATTGTGCTCAGCGAAGAAGTGGTTGATAGCTTGTTCCAAGAAGTGGCGAGCAGCGAAGGCTATCGTTTAACCATTGATTTAGCCGCGCAAACCGTGAACACGCCTTCAGGTAACAGTCACCATTTTAATATTGATGACTTCAGAAAACATTGCCTGTTTCATGGTTTAGACGACATCGGTTTGACCCTGCAACATGCAGACGCGATCAAAACTTACGAAGCCCAACGGCGGCAGCAAGCCCCGTGGTTATTCCAGTCTTAAATTTTACGTTTAGCAAGGTTATGTCATGACAAAAACAGTTGCAGTTTTAGCAGGGGATGGAATCGGGCCTGAGATTATGGCGGAAGCGGTCAAAGTTTTAGAAACTTTGCGTGCGTCATTTGGTCTGAAAGTGAATTTAGAAAATGCTTTAGTGGGTGGTGCTGCAATCGATGCGACGGGTAATCCTCTGCCCGCCGAAACCTTGGCACTTGCAAAACGTGCGGACTCGCTGTTATTAGCCGCTGTCGGAGGCCCTAAATGGGAACCTTTGGAAATGGCGCAACGTCCCGAAAAAGGTTTATTAGGTTTGCGCTCTGAATTGGGCTTGTTTGCCAATTTGCGCCCTGCCACGCTGTTTCCCGAATTGGCAAACGCGTCCACTTTAAAACCTGAAGTGGTTGAAAATTTAGATATTTTAATCGTGCGTGAATTAACAGGCGATATTTATTTCGGCAAGCCGCGCGGCGTTCGAGTGTTAGAAAATGGCGAGCGTCAAGGTTTCAACACCATGTTGTATAGCGAGAGCGAAATTGAACGCATTGCGCGCGTGGCTTTTGAAAGTGCGGCAAAGCGTCAAGGGCGTTTGTGCTCGGTTGATAAAGCTAACGTGTTGGAATCCACGGAATTATGGCGCGAAGTGGTCACCCGTGTCGGGAAAGAATATCCCACTGTGAAACTCACGCACATGTATGTGGACAATGCTGCCATGCAATTGGTGCGCAATCCCAAGCAATTTGACGTGATGGTCACGGGCAATTTATTCGGTGACATTCTTTCTGATTTGGCTTCACAATTGACAGGTTCGATTGGGATGTTGCCCTCGGCTTCGTTGGATTCCAATAATAAGGGTATGTACGAACCGATTCACGGCTCAGCCCCCGACATCGCGGGTAAACAATTAGCTAATCCGCTGGCAATGATTTTGTCAGTGGCGATGATGTTGCGCTACAGCCTGAAAGAAGAAAAATTAGCGATTTTGGTAGAAGAAGCGGTCGCCCAAGTATTGCGCGATGGTTTACGCACCGCTGATATTAAAGGCGACAATGACACCGTGGTCAGCACCCGCGAAATGGGTGATGCAGTGGTTGCGGTGTTGCGCTCGAAGTTGTAAGTATTGTTTTAACTGCGCCCCCAACCCCCTAAAGGGAGCTTTAAAGACAAAATCTATTTAGCCCCCTTCAGGGGGTTGGGGCGCAGTGAAGTTTTAAATAAATCTCGACAAAGCACTGGCAAGTTAGAAATTTCAAGTCAGCCTTTTGAGAAGTATCCCTTAAATTTGATGAATCGGAGCACACAGTAAATGAGTCGTTTGTTTGATGTCGCAGTCGTTGGTGCAACTGGGGCTGTTGGGGAAACCATGATGTCTATCTTGGAAGAACGCAATTTCCCCATTCGCAATTTATATGCCTTAGCCAGCAGCCGTTCCGCAGGCACGAAACTTCAATTTAAGGGAAAAACGATTGTCGTCGAAGATTTGGAAACGTTTGACTTTTCCAAGGCGCAAATCGGCTTATTTTCTCCTGGTGCTTCGGTTTCTGCGATTTACGCTCCTAAAGCAGGCGCAGCAGGCTGTATCGTGGTGGACAATACTTCACAATTCCGTCAAGACGAAGATATTCCCTTGGTTGTGCCTGAAGTGAATCCCCACGCGATTGCCCAGTACAAAAATCGTAATATCATCGCGAATCCAAACTGTTCCACCATTCAAATGTTGGTGGCACTGAAACCGATTCATGATGCGGTTGGCATTACTCGGATTAACGTGGCAACCTATCAATCCGTTTCTGGCACGGGTAAAGAAGCGATTGAAGAATTGGCGAACCAAACCGCGCAATTGCTGAATGCGAAACCCATCACTGCTGAAGTGTATCCTAAGCAAATCGCGTTCAACGTGTTACCCCACATTGACGTGTTTATGGAAAATGGTTACACCAAAGAAGAAATGAAGATGGTCTGGGAAACACACAAGATTATGGAAGACAGTTCCATTCAAGTGAATCCCACCGCCGCCCGTGTTCCTGTGTTTTTTGGACATTCTGAAGCGATTCATATCGAAACCCGCGACAAAATTACCGCAGAACAGGCACGCGAATTGCTGGCTAAAGCTCCGGGGATTGTGGTTTTAGACGAACGTAAAGCAGGCGGTTACCCCACGGCAGTGACGGAAGCTGCGGGTAAAGACCCCGTGTATGTCGGCAGAATCCGTGAAGATATTTCTCACCCACGCGGCTTAGACCTGTGGGTAGTTGCGGATAATATTCGCAAAGGTGCTGCACTTAACAGCATCCAAATTGCAGAAATTTTGATAAAAGACTATATATAATTTACACTTAGTGCTACATTATCGAGTAGAATCGAGATGTCACATGTAACTCAGTATAGTAGCGTATAATTCTGCTTATCCGCGCTCACTATACTGAGTTTTTCGGTGTGGGATGATAATTCAGTTATCCCGCTATAACTTAAAATAGTGAATTAAGCTTTTCGACTATTGGCATAGGTAATGATTAGGAGATTGTGTAATGCGTAAACTGGGTATGATCTTGGCCTCGATGAGCACCCTATTCTCGCTAGATACCTATGCGTTAGGTCTGAGTAATATAGAAGTGGGTTCTAAGCTCAATGAACCGCTCAACGCAAAAATTAATATTCTCTCTATCCCGAAAGGCGATATAGATAATATCAATATTATGATTCCCACCGAGGAAGCTTTCCGACGCGCAGGCTTAGAACGCCCTCGTGTTTTAGATACGCTCAAATTTACAGTAGAGCCTATCACCAAAACGGAAGCAGTCATTAAAGTAAGTACCACCCAACCCCTGAAAGAGCCATTTTTAAACTTCCTGATTGAAGTCAACTGGCCCAGTGGCAGAATTCTGCGTGAATATACCGCCTTATTAGACCCCCCCACTTATCAACCTAAAAAGCAAGTTGAAGCGACTGAACCCGTCGTGACAAAAGTCACACCAAAACGGATGCAGCCGATGAGTGTGGGTAAACCCCAACGGGTTAATCCAAAACCACAGGTCAGCAGCACGGGAGGCGCGGGGTATACTATTGCTAAAAATGATACGCTGTGGGAAATCGCTCGTCGCATGACTCCAAACGGGGACAGCAGCGCGATTCAACAGACCATGCAAAGTCTGTATCAAGATAATCCCGACGCATTTATCAACAATAACATGAATCTGATGAAAACAGGTCATGTGTTGCGTACGCCTGATAATGTGCCCGCTGCAAGCACCGATCAAGCTTTGCAAGCGGCAAAACAACAAGGCGATACCAGTCCCAACCTACCGAATACCAGTGCTGCGCCCACGGTCAGTGCAACCACCAATGATGCGCCGCCCGCCAAAGTCGCCACTGCGCCCCAATCCAATTTACGCATTGCCAATTTAGATTCCACTGATAAAACCGCCGCATCTTTAGGCAGCAGTCAGCAAGAAGGCAGCAGCAAGGCAGTACGCGAGCTGAATAAAAAAATGCTGGCATTGGATGAAGAAAATCAAAGTATGCGTAAAGAAAATGCTGATTTGAAACTCCGTCTCGAAGAAAATACGGGGCTGCTTAACAGCATGAAAAAACAACTCGATGAGTTGAATAAACTTATCAAGTTGCAAAATGAACAAATGGCAGCTTTGCAAGCTCAGCTCAATAGCAACAAGGCGGGAACGCCTGCGGATGCCTCGAAAACTGCGGCGGCAACACCCGCAATCACTGATCCAGCAAAAACTGCGGCAAGCACCGCAACTACACCTAGCCCTGATGTTGCAAAATCAGTAACGCCTACTACGTTAGCCGACGCTGCGAAAGTTACGCCGCCTGCGGAAGTCAAGCCTGCAAATACCGCAGAAGTGAAACCTGCAACTTCAGAAACCAAGCCCGAAACAGCAATTACACCTGAAGTTAAGCCTGAGATAAAAGCCTCTGAAATTGGCAAGCCTAATTTACCTACTTCCGTCACGGCAATTCCGCTAACCAAGCCTGAACCTAAATCCAGTATGCCCGCGGTGAGTACTAAGCCCGCATCAGTGGATACGCCAGTTGCGGCGACCGTTGAAACCAAGCCCGCTGAAGTTAAAAAGCCTGAAACCAGTGCCGAAACCAAACCTGTGTTTGAAAGTAAGCCTACGGAAACGGTGAAACCTGCTGGCTCAGAAACCGCTGATTCTGCAAAACCTGCGGCAAATAAACCACCTGTAGTGGTGACAGAAGAAGCTGGCATGCTTGACGACGTGCTGAAGAGCACCAATGAAATGGTTGATTCTGCGGGTGGTTGGGAAGTTGTGGGCGGTGCTGGTGGTGGCGCAGCTGCACTGATGGGTGGTGCATGGTTCTGGTCACGTCGTCGCAAGAAGTCTGAAAATGAAGACGATATTAATGATGAATTGGCGGCTTTAGATAAAGAAGAAGCCGAGAGCGATGCTCATAACGATGATGTCACCGAACAAGATATTGCGCATTTAATTGAACAAGTCAATGAACAAGACGCTCAACATGCCTCATCTTCTGAAATTAATGAAGAAGAATTATTTGAAGAAGTTGATGTTTATCTGGCTTATGAACGTTATGAAGCTGCGATCAACTTGTTGCAAGAGGCATTAAGCACCGATGCGCACAATCAAAACGTTCGCATGAAGTTGTTAGAAGCTTATGCGGGCGACAAGCGCGTCTTAGAATTTGAACAAGAAGCCAAAAATCTGCATACCGCTGTGCATGGTGAAGGTGAGTTATGGGGTAAAACCCAAGGTCTGTGGCATGATTTGGACACGAGCAGAGCTTTATTCAGTGAAGCAGGCGGTGGTGTCAGTGCTAGCGGTGGTGGCGGCGAAGCCCATGAATCTGCAGGCATGAGCACGGCACAAATGGCGGGACTTGCTGCTTTAGGTGGCGCGGCCGCATTGGGTGCAGGTGCATTAGCGGCTCACATGTTGTCGGGCGATGAATCCGAAGCACATGAACAAGAGGCTTCTCATTTAGAAGGCTTAGGCAATTTAGATGATGACATGAGTGGTTTGGATGACCACGGCATGGACGAATTAGCGGGATTAGATGATGGTCTCGGTGGTTTAGACGATCACGGTATGGAAGGTTTAGGCGGTGATGATGGTCTAAGCGATTTCGACATGCCTGCTGAAACCGCTTCTAGCGATAATGATTTAGACGCGCTGGGTGGTTTAGACGATGACATGGGTGGTTTAGATTTAGATGACCACAGCATGGAAGGCTTAGGCGGTGATGATGGTCTAAGCGATTTCGACATGCCTGCTGAAGAAACCAGTTCTAGTGATAATGATTTAGATGCGCTTGGTGGTTTAGATGATGGTCTCGGTGGTTTGGGCGGTGATGACGGTCTAGGCGATTTCGACATGTCCACTGAAGAAACCAATTCTAGCGACAATGATTTAGATGCGCTTGGCGGTTTAGACGATGACATGGGTGGTTTTGATTTAGACGATCATGGCAGTTTAGATGATGGGCTGGGCGGTTTGGAAGATGAATCCAGTTTAGAATTAGATGCCGATGATGGTTTAGGTTTGGATGCGCTTGAAGAAGAGCATAGTGCAGATTTAAATGCGCTGAATGATGACGGACTGGACTTAGGAGACGGCGATGATTTATCTTTTGATTTAGAAGAAAATCATGATGATTTGTCCGTAACCGATGATTTAAATTTAGAAGAAGCTGATTTAACGGCTTTTGATGATTTAGATAGCAATAGTTTAGACAGTGCGTCCGATGCCTTAGATTTGAATAATCTAGACATGGGAGATGCTGATGCTCTGAACTTGGATGACACCAGTTTAGACACCCACGATGATCTGGGTTTAGATTCCTTGGACTTTGGTGATAGTGCATTAGATAGTGGTTCAGATGATTTAAACATGGGTGGTTTAGAAGGTACAGACGGCTTGGATATGGATTTTGACCTGCCTGCTGACGATGATTTAGACGCACAACTGGATTTAGCCCGTATGTTTATTGATATGAGCGACCACGACAGCGCACGTAGCGTGCTTGAAGGCATCGTTGAAAATGGCGATGCTGCGCAAAAGCAACAAGCACAAAGCCTCCTCAGTTCACTCACCTAACATGAAAAACGGGGTTATCTATCACAGATAACCCCGTTTTTTTATTCATGCACCCCATTATCCGTATTGCCTGTTTTCTGTTGCTCATTGCTGGGCTTGCAGCCACACGACACTTATTATTTTTTGTCACCGTGCCCGTATTCTTAGGGCTATTTAAATATCACTGCACTTTCCGTGAAATTTTGCCCTTATTGCGCCGTTTACGTTGGCTATTTTTATCGCTGCTGATTTTAAATCTATGGTTTTCCAGCCCTGAATTGCACTTGATACCCAGTTTACAAGGCATGGTATCTGCACTGGAACGTATCATCATCTTAATCATTTTGGTATTGGCAGCGCATTTATTACTTCGCACCACCCCCACAGCAGAAATCATTGCAGCACTCACTTGGTGGCTATCTCCACTGCGCTATCTTGGGGTGCGCACAGAAATTATCGCCTTGCGATTGAGTTTGGTGCTCGACACCGTGCGCGAGGTGCAAGCACTTTCCCTGCAACTCCCCCCGCGTGAACCCGAACAGAATCGCATCCAGTACATCAGTGCCAGTGTGTCACAGTTATTTATTACCGTGTCACACCATGCCGAAAATACCGCTTTGCGTTGTTTAGAAATTCCTGAACTTACGCCAATTCCGTGGCAACAATGGGCATATCCGTTGTTATTAACGGTGTTGATGCTTGCTTAAAACTGCGGGCTGATCGCTGTTAAAAATAACTCCCGCAGCTCTTTTTTAACCGCAGGTTTTCTTAGCAATTTCCAATTGTGCACCCTTACTTTCAGCGCAGGTGGAACGGCTTGTTCCGACACACCATTTTTTGCCATCATCCCACGATGAAATTTTCCCACTTGAGCCATTCGAGCAGCGCACCATATAAATGCTGTATTTTTGCCCAAAAAAGGTACTTTCTTTGTGCATAAAACGAATGTCTGTGGGCTGGCTTGCGCTGACCGCAGCACTTAACAAACCCAACACACCAAAAGTAATCCACATCTTTTTCATCATACAAACTCCTACCCTAACCTAATAAAGATTATATCATGTGAAACTTTACATTTCAATTCAATAACTTAGATGCTTTACTTATGAGTGGTGCGCATTCATATTATTTATATAAAGCAGTGAGTTTCAAAGATTTTCAACAGAAACTTAACAATTTTTCATGACAACCGCGTGAATTCTGATTTAGCAAGCAGGCTGACAATTAAATTTACTAATTATTAATGCAGTGGTTTTTAACATTATTCAGGTTAGATGACTGTCAAATTTAGCCAGAAACTCCCAGTTATTAACTATACTATAATTAAATAGCAGTCTTACCTAAGATTTTATTTGAAAATCAAAGGGGTGAATTATGAAACTCGCTCATAAATTATATGGTTTAAAAACGCCACTTTGGAATGGCATGGTCACTTGGCTTAATTATGAACAGCCGCCTGACGAAGTTCCGCCGTGTAATTTTGCCCGTTTAACCGACGAAATTCGCCCTTGTGACGTGTTACTCGTGGAAGGGCGCAGTCGGGTATCGGCAGTGATTAAACACGTCACCCAAAGCCCGTGGACGCATGCTGCGTTATATATTGGACGTTTTGGGGAAGATGTTCGCCTAAATGCACTAATTACGCCACATTATGCCGCAGCCCCTAGGGAGCAATTAGTCTTAGAAGCCATCTTGGGTAAAGGGATTGTGATTTCACCGCTAAGTAGTTATCAGGGTTATCATTTACGGATTTGTCGCCCTCAGTCAATTCAACATGAAGATGCGGAAAAGGTTGTTACACACAGTGTGTCACGTTTGGGAACAGCGTACGATGTGCGCCAATTGTTAGATTTAGCACGTTTCCTGTATCCCTATGCAATTTTGCCACGGCGTTGGCAGTCGAGTTTATTCAACTATCATGCAGGACTTGCCGCCCGCACCGTGTGTTCCACCATGATTGCAGAGGCATTTATGGAAGTGCGTTATCCGATTCTGCCCGTGTTAAAACGCAGTGCGGGACAGGAGGGAGAAGTGCAAGTTTATCAACGCAATCCGCGTTTATTTTCGCCGAAAGACTTTGATTACTCGCCGTATTTCGACATCATTAAATATCCATATTATGGGACAGATGTCGCGATGTATAAGCACATGCACTGGAATTCACACGGCATGTTGTGTGATGATGAAAACCATTGTTATATTCCGCAATTAATCAAAGAAAAACATTAGCTTAAGGGTACACCCCAACGTGTTAAAACAGCCATTACTTGGGCGGCAACTTCGGGAATACTGCTGGCAACTTCGGGACTGGGAAATTCTCCCCAGCCTAAATTAACCGCTTGAATTGCAAATAATGCTTGTTGTTGGGGTGCTCGCTCGGTTAATTGCACCATGTCGAGTAAATCTCGCAAACTGATTTCATGCACACTGCGGGCGTGGGTGCGGAGAAAATTATCAACGTCTTTGCCTTCAAAAAAGCGTACTGCGCCCGCGTTATCCTGCAATTGTGCGGCATCAATCACAATTAAATGGCTGGCATTTTCTAGTAAGGGTGCAAGACTAAAACTCAAAGTACCGCCATCCACAAAGCTAACCTGTGATAAATTCGGATGCTGCTGTTCCAAATATTTCACTACATGAACGCCAATGCCTTCATCTGACAATAAACTGTTTCCAATGCCTAACACCAGTGCGTGCATGATGATTTCTCCCTAAAAGTAACCTGAGTTTAACGAAAAAATATTTAATAAATAATCAGTTATCTCGCCTCTATGCTCCCGCATCACCGTCATTAAATTAAGCGTAATCCAAAGAGTCATAAGGCTCAAGCATTAAACTTGCTAGTTTTTTAAAATCTAGCAGGTCTTGAGTCCAGCATGATTGAGGAAAGGTAAGAATAAACACCCGCTTATTTTTAAATATTTGCACCCAAACCTAGACGGCTGCGATGTTACGTAGTAACATACGCAGCTTAAATACAGCAACCATCTGTTAAATCTGGTTGTTGATGCCGGAGAGGTGTCCGAGTGGCTGAAGGAGCACGCCTGGAAAGTGTGTATACGTTAATCCGTATCGAGGGTTCGAATCCCTCTCTCTCCGCCAGTTTATGGTGATTCATGTCGGTTCCTTCGCAATGCGAAACTGTGAACCCCGTCAGGTCTGGAAAGAAGCAGCGGCAGCAGTGGAACGTGTGCCGAAGTGTCGCTGGCATGAGTTGCCTCCCTAATCACGCCAAGCTCCCCTATTTTAGACGCAAATCAACATGGCGTATCAAGTCTTAGCCCGAAAGTGGCGACCCCGTAACTTCCCCGAAATGGTGGGACAGGCGCATGTATTGCGCGCTCTCACAAATGCCCTCGATAACAATCGTTTACACCATGCCTATCTGTTCACAGGAACACGCGGCGTAGGTAAAACCACGATTGCACGGATTTTAGCTAAATCACTCAATTGTGAAACGGGCATCAGTGCTTACCCTTGTGGACAGTGTAAAACTTGTCTGGAAATCGATGAAGGGCGTTTCGTGGACATGATTGAGGTTGACGCAGCCTCGCGCACCAAAGTCGAAGACACCCGTGATTTGCTCGAAAACGTGCAATATGCCCCCACGCGCGGGCGTTACAAAGTTTATTTAATTGACGAAGTGCACATGCTTTCCACGCACAGCTTCAATGCCTTATTGAAGACGCTGGAAGAGCCGCCGCCGCACGTCAAATTCTTGCTCGCAACCACCGATCCGCAAAAATTACCGCCGACGATTCTGTCGCGTTGTCTGCAATTCAGTTTAAAACGCCTGCCCGTCGATCAAATTACCCAGCATCTGGGAAAAATCATGCAAGCCGAAGAAATTGCGCATGATTTACCCTCTTTACAGCTTATCGCCCATGCGGCGGATGGCAGTTTGCGCGATGCTCTAAGTTTGCTCGATCAAGCGATTGCTTATGGCGCGGGCGCGTTGACTCAATCCGATGTCGGCAATATGTTAGGCACGCTGGATCAGCATTTAGTGCTGGAATTATTACAAGCCCTTGCAGCACAAAACGCCCCTGAATTATTGCAACGTGTTGCCCAATTGGCGGAGCGCAACCCCGATTTTAACAGCGTGCTTGGGGATTTATTGAGCAGCCTGCAACAAATCGCGCTTCTGCAATTTGTACCCAACAGTCTCGATCCGAATCTGGGTGAAAGTGAGCAATTGCAAGCTTTAGCACAAAGTTTATCGCCTGAAGATGTACAATTATTTTATCAAATCGCCTTGCACGGGCGCAGAGATTTACCGCTTGCGCCCGATCCGCGTGGTGGCTTTGAAATGGTGTTATTGCGGATGTTGGCATTTCGCCCCGCCGCAGGTTTGATTCAAACCGTTGTGCCTGCGAGCAGTGCATCAACGCCCGCACCCAGTCATGCACCAGCTCCGCAAGCGACACAACAATCTGCCCCGCGCCCTGTTGCACCTGCGGCTTTGCCCAGTATTAGTGGTGATAGCGATTGGGCAAGCATTGTGCGCAGTTTGCCTATTGGCGGAGTTGTGTTACAACTTGCTGTGAATTGTGTGTTAAAACAGCGGGATGCAACTATTTGGCATTTGGCATTAAACCCAATTCATAAAACTTTATTCAGTAAAGATCGTGAAAAGAATTTGGAAAAAGCCTTGCAGCAAGTTTTAGGGCAAGCGATTACTTTGCAAATTCAAGTGGAAAATATCGTTGCTGAAACCCCCGCCATTCAACAGCAACGCACCCAACAAGCCGAGCAAAATGTTTTAGAAGCTGAAGTGTTGCGTGATCCCTTTGTGGCGCAAATGAAAGAAAATTGTGATGCCCGCATCACCATTCATCCCAATCCTGATACTCCCCCTGAATAATTCGCGCCGACCATGACTTTCGCGCTGCTACTGTTCACCTTTTGCCTTGCTGCGGGATTAACCCATTATTTTGCCTCGCCTCAGGCGCGTTTGAATTTATTGGACACGCCTAATGCTCGCTCCTTGCATACCCGTCCTACGCCTGTTACGGGGGGAATTGCGATTTTCACGAGTTTAGCGGTTAATTCCCTAATAGCCACCTTTTTATTCAATTTACCCGCCCAGCCTTTGTTGTGGATTGCGATTAGTACCTTGTTAGTCGCAAGCGTTTCCCTGATTGATGACTGGCGCACTTTATCGCCCTTGCATCGTTTGGGGGTGCATTTTATCGCCGCTTACTTGATTTTAGCGCATGGCAATTTATGGATTACAGAAATTCAAATAGCAGGCGAGCTTTGGCATTTGCCCAGCGTGTTGCAAATCTTGGGTTCATTACTGTTCGTGGTGTGGTCTATAAATCTCTACAATTTTATGGACGGGATGGACGGTTTTGCAGGGGGCATGGCAGTTTTCGGGTTTGGAAGTTTAGCAATTTTAGGGGTTTTAGCAGGAAATTCGCTCTTTGTTCTGTTAAACCTGTTAATTGTAGCGGCAATTTTAGGATTTTTAATCTTTAATTTTCCCCCCGCCCGCATTTTTATGGGCGACACAGGTTCATCAAGTTTAGGCTTATTAGCTGCTGCTTTGAGTTTATGGGGTTCACAATCAGGGATATTTCCGTTGTGGATGGCTTTACTAATATTCTCGCCGTTCATTGTTGATGCGACGGTGACTTTAGCGCGTCGTGCGTGGCAAGGTGAAAAAATCTGGTTGGCGCATCGCTCGCATTATTATCAGCGTTTGGTGCAACTTGGTTGGGGACATAAGCGCACAGTGTTGACTGAATATGTGCTGATGACGGCTTGTAGTGCTTCTGCCTTGTTTGCTTTGCATTTACCCGTTCAATGGCAGTGGATTGTTTTGCTGGCGTGGGTGGGCATTTATGCGGGCTTGATTTGGGGCGTGCATAACCTCGTACGAAAATCCATTTGAATGTGATCTAGAATGTATTGATCATCAAAACATCCCACATCGGGTAATTACTCAGTCACTAAACATCGCTGAGAATAAATCCACAATCCATTCACCATTATCACTTCCATCAAAATCACTGTCATCAAAGTCCAGACTGTCCACATCCATAAAGTCTGAAAAATCACTTGAGTAATCCGAGTAATCAATATCAGGAAGAACTGGAATGTTAAGCATAGATGTAAACAAACGATCCGTTGTCAGTGAATTTACTGATACATCTGAAATATTATCAATTGCCGCTAACATGTGTGGGTATAGCAAATCACTATCAAGTAAATCATCCACATTACTATTTGCTAATCGATGATCTACACCTAAAGCTGATGAAGTACCCAGAATCTGATTTGCTTTACCAGTAGATAATAACTGTCCTTTCAACGCTGACATTATAATTCCAGAAAGAACGTTTTCTAACACCTCCACAATGAGATCATGTAAGAATTTATCTTTTGAGCCAGCTTTGTGAATATGCACATGAATTTCTCGTGTGGGCATATTGTGAAGGACTGTATCAACTTTATTCTCGACTGCAGCCCCAATTTTATTTCTGATATTTGGGTTTTTCTCAATACGAGCAAACAGTTTGTCTGTGAAATCTTGTTTTCTACCCATAATTACCGACCTTTCAAATACCAGTCCAACTTACCACTAGCGATCATTCTTTCTGTCATTACTTCCATAATGATTTCCATTACTGGATTTATCATCGATTCTGCTTTACTCTTTGAAAATACACCCTTACTATAGAAATGTTGAGCAGTGTCCATGATTGCATTGTATTCATGGATATCTAATCCTTTAGGGTTTGCCCTAAATTTACTCCAGTATTCGTCAAGTTCTTTTTCGGTGAGGATTATCTCGACATTGGACATTGTGTATTCACTCCTATACCAAATAATAGTGTTTAAAGTGTTTTGATTATCCTCATAAACAAATTTATGATCTATACTCTGGCAGTGATTATCTTCAATACTATAGGTGTATATTTATGGAGTTGTCCGAAAAAATCAGATTCATGCGGATGTTCAAAGGCTGGTCACAGGAAGAAATGGCAGAAAAATTGGGAATGGTTGTGGGAGGCTATTCAAAAATTGAACGAGGGGAAACCGATGTGAATCTTTCCCGTCTTCAGCAAATTGCGGGTATTTTTGGGATAGAGCTATCTCACTTAATTGGATTAAGTGAAAAAAATGTCTTTAATGTTATCGAAAATTGTAATAATCACATCCTTTCAAATATAAGTGTTTCTGTACCTGAGTCAGAATTGAAAACTCAACTTGAAAAAGCCCAGTTAATTATTGAACAACAAACTAAAGAAATTTTTTATCTGAAAGAAATTATTGAGTTAATGAAAAAATCTAGTGCTGTCAATTCGTAAGTCTAACGCTTTGTAAAACAACCTGAGTTCGGGATAAGAAAGAGCTGAGAGTTTAATAAATCTCGTTTGTTAAAGAAGTTTGTCTCGTTCCAACGCTCCAGCGGCGAGGATTTTACAAACTTCTGCCGTACAATGAGAGCCTTATCAATTCAACTGCGTTATGCCCAGGGCAAGCGCATATAAAAGATCAATCTGAAAGAGAGAAGATATTTTCTCTAAAGGAATCACTGAGAGCGGCTTTAAAACGTTTTCTTTTGATGCTGAGTTTGGACCTCTCCCTTTTG
>JBDKHS010000099.1:0-8166 GCA_039797505.1 Pseudomonadota bacterium
CTGTTCCCTTTTCATCACAGGAAATCCGTATGGGCTTGTTTCAAAAAATATGGGCGTTGTTGACCCGCAAAAAATATAATCCCGTCGATTTGTCCAAACAGAAAGGGGATGTGTTTGAAAATTATGTGATTCAGAAATTTGACCGCGCTTATTTCGCGTTGAAAGATATGCGTAGTGATAAGGGCGTGAAAGGATTTTATCCCGAATCCAATACTTATCCCGATTTAACTTTAGAATATAAACCCGCAAAACAGCGGTTTGCCGTGGAATGCAAGTGGCGGCAACATTGGCAAACCCGTAGCAATGGCAGTGCATTTATTAATTGGGCAGGCGGCACGACCAAAGAAAAAGGTCTGCAAAAAATTCAAAATTACGCCAACTATGCCGAAACCCAAAAGATGCCTGTGTTTGTGGTGATTGGTATCGGGGGCACGCCAGAACGTCCGAAAGATTTATATGTTGTGCCCTTGAATGCCTTGAAAAGTCCGTTTGTAGACCGCCCGTATTTAACCCAATTTCAACGGCGCAATTTGAGTCGTAATTTTTTCTTCGATGCTAAGAAATTGAGTTTGACGCTGTAAAATTGACTGCGCCCCCAACTTCCTGAAGGGGGCTATAATCAATTTCGCAACGGCTTACCCGTGCTCAAAGTATGCTGAATCCGTGCCAAAGTCTCAGGCGTTTGCAACAAACGCATAAAACCCTCACGCTCCAAATGTAACAACCACGCCGCATCCACCCAACTTCCCGCATCCACTTCACCGCCACACAACGCCGCCGCCAAATAACTCGCCACTTTATGATCGTGCGCAGAAATAAAACCACCGACTTGTAAATTCAACAAATGCGCTTTAAATGTCGCCAACACCCCGCGCCCCGCCACAGCAATTTTACTGGACAATTCAGGACGAAAACCGCTCGCCATCAAACTATGCACCCGCGCACACGCCGCATTTAACAACGCATTGGGGTGCATCACAATCCGATCACTGGGCTGTAAAAAACCATACTGCCGCGCCTGTTCCGCACTGCTGCTGACTTTAGACATCGCCAAGGTTTCCAACACAGGACGCAACGCCACCAATAATTCCCCTTGCGGCGCACGCGATGCCGCCCGTTGTGCCAACAATTTGCAGCCGCCACCCGCAGGAATCAAGCCCACGCCCGTTTCCACCAAACCCATATAACTTTCAAACGCCGCCACCACCGCATGACAGTGCATCAAAATTTCACAACCGCCACCCAACGCCAAACCTTGCACCGCCGCCACCGTGGGCACATACGAATTTTGCAAACATTGGGTAGTGACTTGAAATTTACGCACTAATTGCTCAATCGCAGCGATTTCACCCGCCTGCATCGTGGGCACGACTTTCGACAAATCTGCACCCACACTGAACGGCGCATCATGCCAAATCACCAAGCCCATAAAATCCTGCTCGGCAATCTCCACGGCACGCTGTAAACCGTCTAAAACTGCCTCGCTCACGGTGTGCAATTTGGTCAAAAAACTGGCAATTAATACGCCATCGCCACGATGCCACGCCCGCAACGCGCCATTGTCAAACACCGTCTCGCCGCTTTCGGGGGGCGATTCGCCCAACAAATTCGCCTGCCCTGCCAAAGTGTGATAAATCGGCAACGTAGAACGCGCTAAAAATTGTTGTTGTGCAGGCGACCAAGAACCTTGCGGCGTGTGCGCGGCTTTCACTTGAAATACCCACTCAGGCAAAGGCACAGCGGCGGTTTTACCTTCTGCAATTTCTTGCTGTAAATATTGTGTGACCTGTTCCCAACCAATCGCTTGCCACAGTTCAAAAATGCCTTGTTGCCACGCAAAACCCCAACGCAAAGCTAAATCCACATCGCGCGCAGTGTCGGCAATTTCTGCCAAATGTACCGCCGCATAGTGCATTACATCGCGCTGAATAGCCCATAAAAACTGGGCTTGAGGATGAGCGCAAGCTCGCAAAGCAGTGAAACGCTCGCCCAGATTGGGCAAGGCTAAAATGTGAGCAACTTCCACATCAATCTCGGGTTTTGCAGCCCGATAATTGCCCAGCGCGGGGTCAAAGACTAAAAACTGTGATTTTTCTTTTCGATAAACTCCCGCCTGCGTTTTTTGCCCCAACGCGCCATTTTCGACTAAAGCCTGCAACCAGGTCGGCACTTGGTAAAAATCGCGCCACGCATCTTGAGTTAAATTCTGCGCTGCACCCCGAATCACATGGCTGGCGGTGTCTAATCCGACTTTGTCCAAAGTGCGAAACGTGGCAGTTTTTGCCCGCCCGAGGCGCGTGCCTGTGAGTTCGTCCACGGTGTCAAAACCAATATTTAAACGTTGTGCATGGTGCAAAGTAATCACCAGCGAAAACACGCCAATGCGGTTGGCGATGAAATTCGGGGTGTCTTTGGCGCGTAATACATTTTTCCCCAAACTGCCCACCAGAAAATGTTCTAAATCATCAAGCAGTTCCACATCGCTGGCGGGTGTGGCAATTAATTCGACCAAAGACAAATAACGCGGTGGGTTAAAAAAGTGAATGCCGCAAAAACGGCTTTGCAGTTCCACAGGCAACAGCGCGGACAATTGCGCCAAAGCTAAGCCTGAAGTATTGCTGGCGAGCACGGTTTCTGCGGATAAATACGGCAGAATTTTAGTGTATAAAGCCTGCTTCCAATCCAAACGCTCGGCAATCGCTTCAATCACTAAATCGCAATTGGTCAATTGGGCTAAATCATGGTCATAAGTCGCGGGAATAATCTGGCTTGCCTGTTGCGGAGTCGCTAAGGGGCTGGGTTCTAAGCGGGTCAGTTGCTGAATCGCTTGTTGCACTGATTGATAGGGATTTGCGCCCGTGGCACTGAGTTCAAACAGCAAGGTTTTGACTTTGGCATTGACTAAATGCGCAGCAATTTGCGCACCCATCACCCCCGCGCCCAGCACCGCGACTTGACGAATATGAGGTTTACGCATGAAAATTCCCCAATGATGACCGATGGTCTTTTAAGCTTAGTGCAAAATAGGGGAGCTTGCTGTGGATTATGCAGTGTGCTCTTTGAATCGATTGGCAGTACCGACTTTTTCCTGTTATGCACCCTTCTCAATTTCAACAAGAATGCGCGTTAAATTTTGAAAGTCCCCTTGGTGAGATTTAGAAACTTGTTTTAAGCGCAGTTCGTAACCAATGCGTTTATAATGAACAAGTTCTTATCCAAATTTTATCGACCATGTCATCTGCAATTATCGAAATTAATCAGCTATATACCCAATTCGGGAGTTTAATGATTCACGAAGCCTTAGAATTAACCATTCAGAAAGGCGAAATCATTGCATTGATTGGGGGCAGCGGCACGGGAAAAACCACCTTGCTGCGTGAAATTATTTTGCTCGAAAAGCCAAAATCAGGCTCGATTCGTGTGTTTGGACAGGAAATTTTAGAGCTGAGTGAAGCGATTTGGTTGCGGCGACGTTGTGGGGTGATGTTTCAACATGGCGCATTATTCAGTTCGTTGACGGTGGCGGAAAATATTGCCGTGCCGCTTAAAGAACACACGGAACTCAGCCAGCGCATGATTGATGAAATTGTCGCTTATAAAATTGCAATCGTGGGCTTGCCCGCACATGCAGGCATTAATTATCCCTCACAGCTCAGTGGCGGCATGGTGAAACGCGCCGCACTCGCCCGCGCCCTTGCGCTAGACCCCGAAATTTTATTTTTAGACGAACCCACCGCAGGCTTAGACCCCATCGGCGCGGGCGCGTTGGATGATTTAATTTTACAACTTCAAAATTTATTAGGATTGACGATTGTGATGGTGACCCATGATTTAGATTCATTGTGGAAAGTGACGGATCGCATTGCCGTGTTGGCGGATAAAAAAGTCATTGCCGCCAAACCGATTCATGAATTGGTCAACTTACGTCATCCTTGGTTAGAAGCCTATTTTCATGGCGCGCGCGGACGGGCAGCACAGGAGTCAACATGGACAGCAAGGTAAATTATGCGTTTGTCGGTTTGGTGGTGATTATTTTAAGCGTCGCGATGCTCGCCACCATCTTATGGATGACCGCCGCCACCGACCAGCGCGTTTATAATTCATATCAGGTTTATATTAAAGAATCGGTGTCAGGCTTAAACCGTAAAGCCTTGGTGAAATATCGGGGCGTAGAAGTTGGCGAAGTCACAGATATTGGATTAGACCCCAAACGACCCAGTGAAGTCTGGGTGTTATTAGACATTGAAAGCCACACTCCTGTGAAACGCGACACCATGGCAACGCTCGCCACCCAAGGCTTAACAGGATTGGCGTATATCGAACTCAGCGGCGGCTCGGTGGATGCGCCCGCCCCAGAAATCAAAGCAGGACAGCGTTATCCTGAATTATTAGCAAAACCTTCTTTATTAGTGCGGATTGACACTGCATTTTCCAAAGTGATGAAAGATTTTGAAAGCATTTCAGGCTTGGGCGATGAACTGCTGAAAAATTTAAATGGGGTTTCTGGCGTGGCGCGCAAATTATTATCTGAAGAAAATCAGCAGCGTGGCGTGCAAATTTTGGAACATATCGAAGCCATTTTACACAGCGTTGCCGCCCGCAAAGAAAATATTGAACACAGTTTAGTGGCATTGGATAAAACCTTAGAAAATACCGCTGCCGCCAGCGCACGCCTGCCGATGCTTTTGACAAAATTGGAAAAAACTTTGGACAGCGTCGAGCAAACCACGCAACAAGCCCATGGTTTAATCACAGACACCCGCCAAGATATTAAACAAACCACGCAGGCGGTGGCGCAAATCAGCAAAGGGCTGAGCAGCTCGGTGAATAATAGTCGGCAAAATGTGGATCAATTCAGCCGCCAAGCTTTGCCAGAAATGGCTGCCTCTTTGCGGGAACTGCATGATTTATTACAAAGTTTGCGACAATTTAGCCGTAGTTTAGAGCAAAAACCGAATATGTTATTACTGGGCAAACCCAAATCAAATCCTGCGCCGGGAGAATAAAATGCGCGTTTTAAAAACACTTTTCATGATTCATTGTTTAAGCTTAAGTGCGTGCAGTTTAATACCCAGTGAAGACACGCCTATGGCGCAGTATATTTTCGAGTTGCCCACAATGCCTACGGGCAAAGCGCGGGCGACGACAAAAATTTTACAAGTTGCCATGCCCCAAGCAACGGCGGGCTTTGACAGTCAGGGTATGACCTATACTCGTCGTCCCGCACAATTGGAGCGTTACAACAAAAGCCAATGGGTGGATACGCCCGCGCACATGTTATTGCCGCTGTTAGTGCGCAGTTTGGAAGCCAGTGCGCAATATCAGGCGGTGCTGTCGGCAAATACATCTAATTTAGCAGGCGAAATTCGTGTAGATACGGAAATTCTTCAACTGCAACAAGAGTTTATCTCCCAGCAAGCCAGCCGCGTGCGTGTGGTGTTGCGAGTGCAGATATTTGATTTAGTGGAACATAAAGTCTTAGCCACGCAGGTTTTTGAACTCAGTGAAACCGCTCCCAGCGAAGATGCACAAGGCTATGTACTTGCGACAAATCAAGCCTTATCCAAATGGCTGCCTGTGTTTCAAGCCTTTGTCAACAAAGCTATTTACGGTTAAACAAACTTATGTCTGAAGCTCATGATTGTGGACATCATCACCCGCATGCCACTATGCTAAGTGTTCTAAGAAATCTTGCTTTTAACGCTTAACTTAATGGCAGTGAAGTAGCACTTGGGAACGAGGAAGAATTCAGTTTTACAATAGTTAAATAGGGTGGGCATTGCCCACCTTTTTATTCACGATGGATCAGTATTTTTTAGCAAACTGATTATTTCTCTCAAATCGCTTACTTGTTGTTGAAGCGAGTCAATTTGTTTATCTTTTTGTTCTAAAACAAGAAGTAACTTCTCATTTTCATGTTGAAATTTAACAGCTTCACAAGAATAAACGTTCACCGTTGAATGAGTATTTGCGTGAGCATGATGGGTATTAGTCGGATTATTGTAGTTGCAGGCATTTGGACTATCTATTAGATTAAAAACGCTTTTTTCATTCATCCCAATAAGACTAATTAATTCTATTTCAAATGTTTTGGCGATTTGTTCCAATCTTGAAAATGAAATATCTGTTTCGCCTCTCTCAATTTTGGCATATCCGCTGACTGCCATGTGCAATTTTGCAGCCATCTCATCTTGTGACCATTTTTTGAACATCCTCATGAACCTAATTCTTTCAGAAAGTTCCATTATGCACTCTCAGTGAAGCGAATAACCACTCAAACCCTTTTGAGTATAAATAGCTCAGACATCATAATAAAACCCACATGAAACTAATGGAGGTTTATCATGTCATTATACCAACGTGGTTTTAAGATGTCATTTAATAAGCAGCTTGCGGGTTCTTTGGGAGCTTTGCTGCTGTTGAGCTGTTCGGGGGCTGTCGCCGAGATGTTCCAAGGTTTCCAAGGTGAAAATACAACACGTCAGCAAATAGAGCTTACTTATATCCCTCCCGTAGATACCTCTTCCAGTGTAACAGAGGCTATTTACTCTTGGAATGGTAATGGTTCTATTATCAATACCAATATTAAAACTATTGGAGCAACAACTTCTGGTTCATATCCTGACGGTATAGGACAAGATTACGCTAAGATTTACGCTAACAGTCTCAATAATCCTGTCATTTTTTTCCAATGGCAACGCTATTCCGAGAAGGGTGGCAAACTCGAAATCAAGGTAGACACTTATGATGTCGCATCTGACACCATACCACTCATAACACCAAAAGCTACAATTATCTATGGTGTTTGGAACACGCCTACCAGCAAGAAAAGAGTTTACCGTAACGTTTCTTTGCCCTTCATTATAGACCCTGCTAAAGACGGATTGGCTAAAGATGGTCAATGGTACACTATTGCAGTTGCCTTTGATAATAAACCTGCAAGTGACTTAACGATCGTTGCCACTCCAACTACACAATCTTGTCCTACCACATATGGTTGCTATGAAACCAGTGAACTATTCTCTGGCGATTTAAACGTTGATGGCAAGATGTGGACAGGGGTTGGTTCTCTGATGACACATGGTTCTGGTACGGGTGACTCGATTACGCAAGATTATGTAAATATTGAAGCGGGTAAATCAACTGTCTCATTTTTCCAATGGAATAGAAAAAACAGCAAGACGCTTCGATTTAAAACAGATGGTTGTGACTACCCTGTGAATATCACCTACGGCGCATGGGATACGCGAGATAGCGATCGGACAATTTCTGCAAAGCTCAATTCTGACTCTCAAACACTTTTGGGTTCACCTAATGATATTTCAGAGAAATATCTTCCTAAAAATTGGGTGGTTCTCAAAATCGAAAGCGATGAAAAAATGTCCTCCACATGCCAAATTTCTGTAGGAACAGAAAAGGCAAAGGGTGGGACTTGGTAGGAGCTTTTTTACAACTAGTTAGTGTATTTAGGTTTCTAGCTAACTAGTTGTTTGATCGGAATCTATTCGCATTATTGGGAGTATTGCATGAAATATCAGTTGCTTTTTACTGGGTTATTAGTTTGTAGTTTTGCTGTACATGCGGAGGATGAAGATAGCAAAAAAAAGCCATCAACAACCACCGTTTCAAATACTAACAATCAACCCACTTCAGTTACACCCTCAACAACATCAGAAACTACTTCACAGGTAACCCCGAGTACAGACACTCAATCAACCTCAGTAACCAATACAACAAGTAGTAATTCACCAATCACGACAGATTCCACAACGTCAGGAACGACTCCACAGACAACTGTGAGTGAAGATAAGAACTCTTCAACAACGACTAAAACAATTGATATTCTACCAACCACTACGTCAACAGATTCTGGTAATCAGAAAACCTCAGAAACTACGGTAAATAAAGACACCTCAACTGTAACAAAATTTTCTTCCTTGAATGTTTTTGGAATCGATAAAAATGGTAATGCTATCGATGTCTCTGGTACGACATTCACGGGAGGTATCTCAATTGATGGGGGACAAAACTTTATTGATGCCACAAAAACAGTTGTTGGTTTAAAGAAAGGTAGCAGTATTCAAATTAGCGGTAACATAACACCCTCAAACACGCACAAGGGTAAATCTGCTGATTTAATTGTCGTTGGCTTGTACACTAAAGATT
>JBDKHS010000100.1:0-4289 GCA_039797505.1 Pseudomonadota bacterium
ATAAATTAGCCTCGTAGATTGGGCTGGCAACTGAACTGCTTTATTTTCGTTGGGTTAGCTTAGGCTAACCCAACCTACTTTAATTTATGCTTATTTGCACCAAAACGCTTTAAAGTCTATTTCCTTGAACTCAGGTTAATTAGTTTTCAACTGCGTAACTCCTAGCCTGTTAAAAAAAGTTGTGTTTAGAATGTAGTGAGATATGGACACGCCTCCCTCATTGTGTAAATCTGGGCAATTATGTGAATTGCGGTTCAGACCCAATTCTAAATCACAGCAGCTAAGCAAAGCCCCCTCACTTACTGTAAACTGCTTGTAATTTTTACCCCTCAAAACGAAATACCCCTTCACACATTATTGAATCCTACCACCTTAAAAAATAAAGGAGCAAAATCATGGGATTTTTAGCAGGAAAACGCGCCCTTATCGTCGGTCTCGCCAGCACCCGTTCTATCGCTTGGGGTATTGCACAAGCCATGCACCGCGAAGGCGCAGAACTCGCTTTCACCTATCAAACTGAAAAATTACGTGAACGCGTCGAGAAAATGGCGGCAGAATGTGGTTCAAGTTTAGTAATGCCTTGCGACGTTGGCAGCGATGAACAAATTCAAGCCGTGTTTGACGAATTAGCAAAATCTTGGGATGGTTTAGATAGCATTGTGCACTCGGTTGCATTCGCGCCTGCTGAAGAATTAAAAGGCGAATATTTAGAAAATGCCACCCGCGAAGGTTTCCGCACTGCCCATGAAATCAGCTCTTACAGCTTTTCAGCTTTGGCAATGGCGGGGCGTAAATTGATGCAAGGGCGCAAAGGCTCATTAATTACCCTGAGCTATTTAGGCGCGGAACGCACTGTACCCAATTACAACGTCATGGGTTTGGCAAAGGCGAGTTTAGAAGCCAATGTGCGCTATATGGCATATAGCTTGGGCGCAGAAGGCACGCGCGTGAATGGCATTTCCGCAGGGCCAATCCGTACCCTCGCCGCTTCAGGCATCGCGGATTTCCGTAAAATGTTGGATTATTTTGAAGAAAATACCCCTTTACGCCACAATGTCACCATTGAAGATGTGGGCAATGTCGCTGCATTTTTATGTTCCGATTTAGCTGCTGGGATTACGGGCGAAATCACCCATGTTGATTGCGGTTTCAGCATCACCGCCATGCCTCGCTTAAGCTAAGGAATTGTGATGAATAATGCAGAGCTTAAAAAACAACAGGTTGCTCATGCTGCCTTGACTTATGTTGTGCCTGATACGGTCATCGGCGTGGGCACGGGCAGCACCGCGAATTATTTCATCGACGCGCTTGCCACAATTAAACACACCATTGAAGGCGCAGTCGCAAGCTCCCAAGCCACTGCTGAGCGTTTGAAGTCCCACGGAATTCGCGTGTTTGATTTGAACGGCGTGGGCGAATTGTCGGTGTATATCGACGGCGCAGATGAATCCAGCCAATACTTGCATTTAATCAAGGGCGGTGGCGGCGCATTGACCCGTGAAAAAATCGTGGCGGCGGCAAGCAAGCAATTTGTGTGTATCGCTGATGAAAGCAAATTAGTGGACGTGTTGGGCAAGTTCCCCTTGCCAATTGAAGTGATTCCGATGGCGCGTAGCTATGTAGCGCGTAAATTGGTGGCTTTGGGCGGCAATCCTGTGTTGCGTGAAGGTTTCACGACGGATAACGGCAATATTATTTTAGACGTGCACGGGCTGCAAATTGCTGAACCTGTGAAATTGGAAACGGAATTAAACAATATTACGGGGATTGTGGAAAATGGCTTATTTGCGCGTCGCCCTGCGGATATTTTATTGCTGGGCACGGATAACGGCGTGCGTTTGATTGAGTAATTTAGCTGTCTGAATCAGGATTCACAGGATTTCATCAATCTTCAGGATGAAAGATAAAACAATAGGATTTATGCAGTTCAATCTGTAACAATTTGAATTTACGGGATACATGATTATGCAATACATATCAATAATTCATTGTAAATAAAAGAGTTAATCTTTAAACTGCGTAACTCCTAACGTTTCGTGGTGGAATACGCTACGCTATTCCACCCTACCACTAAATTATCTACTCTTTCTTATCCCGAACTCAGGTTAAGAAGAAACGGCTGTGGAATAGTGCATTGGCTAATGCTTTATGATTCCCGTTTTCCTTTGGCTATATTTTTCCCAAAAGTTTCCCGCACACACAGCGCACTGATAAACGCGATCACGCCAAATCCTAACATCGCATAAAGCGCGTAACGATAATCATGCGCGGCATAAATGCGAATATCTCCTTGCAGTTTCCCATTCCAGAAAAAGTCTAAAATCCAACCGAATAACGGCTGTGCCACTGCCGCGCCTGAAAATACGCCCATGTTCACCAAGCTTAATGCCATGCCTGACAGCGCGGGCGAAATGCTTTCTTTTGCCAGCGGATAACTTAAGACGAAAGTGCTGGCACTTATGCCTAATAGGCTGAATAATAAACTTAAACCCCAACCTGCTTGCCATGGCAGAATTAAGAATAATCCCCAAGTTATCGCATAGCACAAAGCACCCACGACTAAAATCGGCTTGCGTTTGCCCAAGCGATCCGACATCCAGCCTGATAATAAGGCAGACACTGCAAAACTCAGCAAAGAAATCGAGGTGTATTGTGAAGCAAGATTGCGTTCAATGCCGCAGGTGTCACGCAAAAAGGGGATTGCCCACAATCCAATAAATGCCAAATACGCACCCGTCATGCCGAAGTCCGTCCAAAATCCTGCCCACAAGGTACGAATACTTAATACCTGTTTTAAATCTAAATACCAATGTTGTTCACGCGCCGCATGCGTTTCTTGTCCCGCCATTTGCCGCAAGGAGGGAAAGCCTGCATCTTCAGGGCGATTGCGTACCCAAAGTAACGAAATCACCGCCAGAAAAATTGAAAAAATTCCAATGCCGATAAATACCGTGCGCCATGAATAATATTCTAAAAGCATTGCTAAAGGCTTTGCCGCGAAAAATGCACCGAGGTTGCCCAGAAATAAAGTCAGTCCACTGATTACGCCATAATTGCGTTCACTGAACCAAACTGTATTACTTTTCATCAGTCCCACAAACACCACTGAAACCCCAAAACCCACCATTAATCGCCCCACGGCAGCCATTTCAAAATCGGTGGCAAGTCCGAAAATAATTGAGCCAAGGCCGCCGATTAAATTCCCGACTGTGACGGAGGCACGTGTTCCCAAGGTGTCAGCCAAGACCCCCGCAGGCAATTGCATGGCGGTATAAATGTAGTAATACATCGCCACCAACGAGCCAAGTGCTGCGCCTGTGGTGTTGAATGCTTGCATCAATTCGCCTGAAACCACGGCAGGCGCGATTCTTTGGAAAAAGACCAACATGTACGCCAAAATTAAAATCCCGTAAATCGTCCAGCGTGTTCGTTCAAAATGCGCTGCGTTAAAACTCATATTTCCGTCCCTGTGTTGTGTTTAGAATTATTAAAAACTGCGGCTTGAATTGTAGAGGGATTTTGATTGATTATGAAATTTATTGCCAATGTTAAAGAAATCGTGATTTATCATGCGAGATTATGCCTCACTCAACGATGAAGTTGCGCTCTTAAAGGTACACTTTTCGAGCATTTCCATTGCCTACTAGACGTAAATTCCCCATCCGTTATAAACTGCTAGCTGTTCAATTTTCCCAAAATTGATGCGCTAGGTTCACGGAGAAAGTAATGTTTAAAAACCTGTTTATTTCCTATGGGCGGCGCGAGAGCCTTGGTTTTGTCGCCCGTCTGCACCAGAAAATCAAGCTTGCAGGCTATGAAGCTTGGTTTGATAAAGCCAATATTCCAGACGGTGAGGATTATGCTGCACGTATTTCTTATGGTATTGAGTATTCTCATAATTTTGTTTACGTCATGGCAGCACGGGCTTTATCTTCACCGTATTGCCTAATCGAAATTGAATATGCACGGTTTTTAGGTAAACGGGTTATTCCGATTAATCAAGCTGTTATTTTTCAAATCAAAGATTATCCCCTCTCTGAAGCCGACCAACAGGTTTTACAGCAATTTTATAGTTTTCATGGGATTACTGATCCACAAATCCAAACCACGCAACAAGTGTTAGAACGCAGTTTAGCTTTAGTTGGACGCACCGACTGGCTGGATGCGAAAGAAAATATTTCAAATCAAGATTGTGAAGCCTTTGCAAATTGGGCGCAAACTTATGAAAACCAGTGGCATAAACACGAATCACTGGAGTATTTGCAAAGTTTAGAGTTGCCCCAGTTTGG
>JBDKHS010000101.1:0-4944 GCA_039797505.1 Pseudomonadota bacterium
AAGAATTTAGAATTTGAACAAGCGGCTCAAGTGCGCGATCAAATTCAAGTATTGCAACAACAGCAATTACAGTATTGAAATTTAATGCGCCCCCAACCCCCTAAAGGGGGCTAAACATTTAAAGATATTGTCTTTAAAGTCCCCTTTAGGGGATTTAGGGGCTTGTTTAAATCTTTAGCCCCCTTCAGGGGGTTGGGGGCTTGTTTTAAACATTTATGAAAATAATAATTTCACCAAAGACAGAGGATATTGTAGATGATCATTTCGGGCGGTTGGGTGGTGGCAGGTTTATTACTGTGCTATGTCATAATCCTACAGCAGCGTGCCGCGAAAACACGGAGCTTACAACAACAATTGCTACTGCTCCAAGCCCGTGAACAAGCCTTGCAGGATTTCGCAAACAATGCCCCTGTCATGTTGTGGATGACTGACTTTAAAGGCGAATGTGTGCTGCTTAATCAAACTTGGCTGGATTTTGTCGGCAACATCGCCGCTGAAAATTTCAGCCAGCAATGGACAAATAGCATTCATCCCGATGATTTTGATCATTGCTTAGAAATTTATACCGAAGCTTTTTTTGTCAATCGCACCGATTTTCAAATGAGTTATCGTGCTCGGCGCAAAGATGGCGAATATCGCTGGCTTGCCGAAACAGCCCGCGCCCAATTTGACGAACATGGTGAATTTCGGGGATTTATCGGCGCGTGTACCGACATCAGCGACCGTAAACAAGCAGAACAACAGGTTTATCGGCAAGAACTGGAATTTAATAATTTTGTGAATTGCGCCCCAGTGATGCTGTGGATGAGTGACACCACGGGTAAAAATACCTTGTTTAATGAAACGTGGCTGCATTTTACAGGGCGTGACTTGGTACAAGAGTTGGCACATGACCGTTTAACCAATATTCATCCTGAAGATGCCGCTATTTACAGTGCACGTTACCGCACTGCTCTCGAAAATCATCATAATTTCACCCTGCAATACCGTTTCAAACGAGCGGATGGGGAATATCGTTGGCTGACTGAAACCAGCATCGCACGGCTTGATGTTGACGGCGTATTTACAGGATTTATCGGCGCGTGTTTGGATATTACTGAACAAAAACAAGCGCAAAAAGCGATTTATGAAAGTCAACGCATGTTAGCGACTTTAATGAGTAATTTGCCTGGCATGGTGTATCGCAGTGCCGCAGATGAAAAGCGCAGCATGTTATTTGTCAGCGAAGGCTGCATTGATTTAACAGGTTATGTGCCTGTCGAATTTACCGACAGCCATAAACTCACGCATTTTATCGATATTATTCACCCGCAAGACCGTCAACCCTTCTTTGATGTGTTAGAACACGCGCTACAAAATAAACAGCCTTATAAACACAGTTATCGAATTTTAAGCCGTTCTCACCAAGAAAAATGGGTATTTGAACAAGGGCAAGGCGTTTTCAATGAACTGCATGAATTGCAATTTATTGAAGGTTTTATCATCGATATTACTGAACAAAAACGCGCTGAACTCACCTTAAACCGCGCCAAACAAATGGCAGAAGATGCCAATATCGCTAAAAGCCAATTTCTCGCCAACATGAGCCATGAATTACGCACGCCTTTAAACGCCATTTTAGGCTACAGCGAAATGTTGGAAGAACAGGCGCAAGATTTAGGACACATCGATTACATCCCCGATTTTCACAAAATCATCGCCGCAGGACGACATTTACTGGGTTTAATCAATGATATTTTAGATATTTCTAAAATCGAAGCGGGCAAGATGGAAGTGTATTGTGAAACCTTCCCTTTAAAAATGTTGCTCGATGAAGTGTTTGATACGGCGCAGCCTTTGCTCAGCAAGAAAAATAATCACTTTGAAAATATTCTTCCAAAAAGTTTGGGCGATATTAATTCTGATTTCACTAAACTACGCCAGATTTTATTAAACTTACTCAGTAACGCGATTAAGTTCACCTCAAATGGCATTATTTCTTTTGAAGTCAAACGGGAATATACCGAACAAGGTGAAGTTCTTGAGTTTAAAGTGGCTGATAATGGTATCGGCATCACCCCAGAACAAAAAGAAAAGCTGTTCCAAATTTTTATGCAGGCGGATGCGTCAACCACGCGTAAATACGGGGGCACGGGTTTGGGTTTGGCAATTACCTATCAATTTGTGCAAATGTTGCACGGCACGATTGTGGTTGAAAGTGTTTATGGTGAGGGCAGTACCTTCACAGTGCGTGTGCCTGCTTATTTAGATCATGGAGTCTTCGGAAGTCACGACATGACTTGTATGTCGCCTGTGCCTGAAAGCAAACTGGGACATGTTTTGGTGATTGATGACGATGCGGATGCCTGCTTTTTGTTAAGAAGCTATTTGGAACGAATTGGTTATGAGGTGAGCACCGCCAGCACGGGTGAAAAAGGGCTGGCTTTGGCACGTGAATTAAAACCCGACGCGATTACCCTTGATGTGATGATGCCTGAAATGGATGGTTGGACGGTGTTGTCACGGCTTAAATCCGATCCTGAACTGGCAGAAATTCCTGTCTTGGTGCTCTCGATGGTCGATGAAAAAACCGTGGGCTATTCTCTGGGCGCGACCGATTATCTAAACAAGCCTATCAGTCGAGACCAATTGGCGGCGGTGCTGCAAAAACATCATATTGGCAAGAAAATCAGTGATATTTTGGTGGTGGAAGATGACAATGCCACCCGTGAAGTGTTGATTCGGATGTTAAGCAATATGAATTATCATATCGAACAAGCAAATAACGGAATTACCGCATTACATTTGATGCAAACTTGTCGCCCAGATTTAGTGATTTTAGATTTAATGATGCCTGAAATGGATGGTTTTGAATTCGTGCGTCAAATGCGTAAACAACCCGAATGGCTTGATATTCCTGTGTTGGTGCTGACCGCTAAAGATATTACGCTGGCAGATCGTTTGTCTTTGGCGGGCAATGTGAAAAAGATTTTCCAAAAAGGTTCATATCAGCGTAACCAATTCTTGGCAGAAATTCGCAGCTTGTTGAATGCTTCAATGGGGGGTTCGTAATTTGGCAGTGCTAAGCAGGCTATTGGAACGAGATAAAATCTTACTACTAGGTTTTCAAAACCTCACAGGCTTGATCCCGTTTTTTTGAAAAACCATGATCAAACTCTCACAAGGCATAATTTACGACCCGCTGCATGCTCCGCAAAGTCGCGTCGGCGATATTTATCTGGAAAATGGGCAGATTGTCGCCGCGCCGATTCAAATCAACACGCCTTTAGAACAGTTTGATTTATCGGGAAAAATTGTGATGGCGGGGGCGATAGATTTACACAGCCACATTGCAGGCGCGGCGGTAAATTTAGCGCGTTTATTATTGCCCAAGGGGAAAGTGCCAAAACTCGCGCCCTTGCCGACGACTTGGGACACGGGGCAGTGTTATGCAGAAATGGGCTACACCTGCGCTTTTGAACCTGCCATCATCCCACACAACGCCCGCCACGCCCATTTAGAAATGCAAGATATTCCCATCATCGACACGGGCGGCTACCTCGTTTTGGGCAATGAAGATTATTTATTAAGCCTGATTGCCCGCGCCGCAAGCCCGCAACAGCTTCAAGATTATGTCGCGTGGATGTTGGCGGCAACCCAAACTTATGCGGTGAAAGTGGTGAATGCGGGCGGGATTGATGCCTTTAAATTCAACCAGCGCAATTTGCAATTAGACGAGGCACATTCGCATTATGGCATCACGCCGCGCCAAGTTTTATGCAATCTCGCTAATGCGGTGCACAGTCTCAAATTGCCGCACGCTTTACATATTCATGCCAGCAATTTGGGCGTGGCAGGCAATGTCAATAGCACCTTAGCAACGTTAGACGCGTTGGAAGGATTACCCGCCCATCTCACCCATTTGCAATTTCACAGCTATGAAGCGACTGGCGAATATGGTTTTGCTTCAGGCGCGGCACGTTTGGCAGAAAAAATTAATCAAATGCCAGAAATCAGTGTCGATGTCGGACAAGTGATGTTTGGGCAAACCGTGACTTTATCAGCGGACACGCCCCGACAAGCCGCAATGCAAGGTTTCGCACATCCCAAACAACCGCAATTTCTCTGCGACGCGCACGGGCAAGCGGGCTGTGGAATTATGCCGTTTCGCTATAAACATCATTCCTTTGTGCACGCGCTGCAATGGGCTATTGGCTTAGAATTATTTTTGCTGATTAAAAATCCTTGGCAAATTTGCCTGAGCACGGATCATCCCAATGGCGCGCCGTTTAGCAGTTATCCGCATTTAATCCGTTTATTGATGGATCGCAGTTTTCGTAATGATTGCTTGCAGCAATTGCCGCCCGCCGTGCAACAATACAGCCAGTTAGCAAGTTTGACGCGGGAATATTCCTTCATGGAAATTGCGATTATTAGCCGTGCGGGCGTGGCGAAAACTTTGGGTTTATCAAATCGTGGGCATTTGGGCGTGGGCGCGTTGGCGGATGTGGTGGTATATGAATCACATCAAAATCCTGAAGTTTTGTTTAGTCGCCCTTTGTATGTGTTCAAAAATGGAAAATTAGTCGTGCGGGACGGGAAAGTGATTGATAGCCCTTGCGGCGGGGTACAAACGATTGCGCCCGAATTTGACCCACAAATTGAACGCTATTTAACGCCCTATTGGACGGATTTTCACGCGCAGGCTTTGCAAGGCTTTAAAATTCACGCAGACGAATTAAGTTTAGACGGACAACGCAGCATTTATCAGCAAGCAGGGCGTGATTAATAAGGTTTAAGCAAGGATTTATTAAACTTTGGTAAAATTGCACGTTGACGCATGTGAATGCAGCCCCTAAAATTCTTGCGACTTTTAAACAGAACTGCGCCCCCAACCCCCTAAAGGGGGCTAAAAACTAAACATAAAAGATTTTGTCTTTAAAGTCCCCTTTAGGGGATTTAGGG
>JBDKHS010000102.1:0-7033 GCA_039797505.1 Pseudomonadota bacterium
GCAACGCTGAGGACTTCGGCAACCACTACGCCGTGAAATGCAGGGGCGACGGCTTCTACACTGTCAATTTCTAAGCCTGCCATTGTTAAATATTTAACTAATTCTTCTGTGCTAATTGCAGGATTAACCCACGTTCTTAACCATTGCTCGCTGAATTTCATGCTCTGACCTTAATTCTAATTGTATCTTGCACTTGGCGTTTTAGGACGGTATTTTATCATGTTCACCGTGAGTTTGTCTGACTTGGGATTTACAAGCGATTAAGAATTAGGAGCATCAGTCGAGTAGGTTGGGTTAGCGCAAGCTAACCCAACGAAAATATGAAATGATTAAGATGGAAAGAGTTGAGTTGCCAGCCTAATCTACGAGACTCAGCACATCCTACCTATCCCTCTCGTTCCCAAACTCTGTTTGGGAATGCATGCACATCAAGCTCCGCTTGACGATTTTGGAAAACTGCAACGTCTTCATATAGATAACGAGGTAACATATTGAGCATTTTCTCGTTTCCAAATGTGAGGACAAGATGACTGTATTGTCAAGCAGAGCTTGACCGACTGGCATTCCCAAACAGAGTTTCACAGCCATTAAGTTAAGCTGATAGCCAGTGTGTTAGGTCGTGAAATCTGGGGGTTAAGGACTGGCAGTGCTATGAGCACTGCCAGTCCTTAATTACGCTGGATTCAAGACCTTCTAGGTTTTAAAAACCTAGAAGGTCTCACGCAGGATTTAAACCGCATGATTCTTCATGTGATGCTTAACTTAATGGCGGTGAAACGGAGTTTGGGAACGAGACAAGGTTTTGGGTTTCAACCGCCTGCGTTGGCGAAGTGACGCGCAACCCCCATGCCAAAAATAATTTCTTATCTATCATGAGCTTGCACGCGCAATTTTAACGACATATTTGGATTGCCGTTGGCAGCCCAACCTACGAATTATTACAAAGGGCTGTCATTAGATCATTCAGTTCGCGGGCATTACGGCGGCAACAAGGCCCAGCCTTTCCAAGGTACTTTGGGGGCGGCGTTGAAATTCTGCGTGATTAATTCCTGATCGCTCAGTGCATCCAAACTAAATTCCAAGCCATGACATTTTAAACACACCGTTTCCAGCATCTTGTGGTTAGGATGCAGATTGCTGCTGGGGCTGTGTTCGACCACGACGCGCTCTGCTGTTTGCAACCGTGGTAAATGACAACTCGCGCACGAAACGCCAATACCTGCCGCACCTTTGCCGGTCTGCTCTTCAACCCATAATTTATAATGCGTAGATTGCTTATATTTCAAACTGTGTGTGTCTGCATGACAGTTTAAACAGCCATCAATCGCCGCATGGCTTGTCTCAAAACGATGGGCTGGGTGACAACTATTACAATTCAAATTGCGATGCTGCGCCCCCATTTGCATGGGTAAATAAGCATGTCCTATCACTGAGGTTGCAGGCAAATCATACACTGTTGCGACCCCATGTTTTCCTTTCAAATAACTTTCTTTTTCAGCTTGATGACAATCTTGACAGACTTTATAGTCAGGTTTTTCAATCCAGCTCACAGTGGCATTGCTATGACAGGCTTTACAATTCACTCCTGTGTGCGCATGACGACTTGCTTCCCATTCACTTGCCAGTGAACTCGACAAGTGCACAAAAGCGGGGGAATCTTGTTCAACCACCCCAAAATTTTTCAAAGGTAGTTTAGGTTGCCGTGCATAATAATTATGAAAATCACGCTGAATTAAACGAGGCTCTGTAGAGAGTTTGGGATCATGATGATGTTCACGTAAAAACTTGGGGTTTAAGACACGATTGTCATGATAATTATGGCATTGTGTACAACTGTCGGCGGCAAACTGCTGATGTTCTGGACGTGTTTCTCGGGTTTTTTGATGGCAATTGACGCAAAAATCAAGAGCACGCGTCACCCCCATTTTTTGCGTAATTTCGGGTTTATGCTCGGTATGGCAACTCACACAGCGGCTGACATCAGGGTTCGCATTGTTGACAGTGCTCAGTTTCGATGCAGGGTGAGTGTCATGTTCCAAGCTACTGGCATGACAGCCCACACAGGCAGCCTGTGAGTCGCGAGAAAATGCTTGATGACAAACTTGGCATTTATCCGCAAACTGGTGATGTCCCGCGCTCAAAGCTCCAGGAATAAAGACCGCTTGAGATTGTTGTGTCCACAAAGCCGAACCAAAATAGCCCATAATGATCAGGCTTAATACTAACCAACCTGTCCACCAGCCAATCTTTTTGGCGTTTTGCCATAACCAGATAATCAGTGCATCACTGCTCATACTTCACCACGTCATCAAGCTCCACAATTTCATAGTGTATGATAACAAATGGGGCTTGTTTAGAGGAAAGTTAAATTTAAACGCAGTATTGATGTTAAAAATACAAAAACTGAGGGATTTGCAAGGGAAATTCCTGCCAATCCCCACATATCATTAACATTGTTCCCAAGGCAAGCCATGATAACGCCAGCCGCCAATTGTGCCACGATGATGTTCTGCATCCAAAGGCCCTTCAAAGCCTTCTAATACGTTGTAAACGTCAACAAATCCTTCTTTATGCAAGGCTTTCCCTGCTTCTAGAGAGCGTGCGCCACTGCGACAAATCAATAAGACGGGGGCGCTGTCAATTGAATTTTCATTGTCATCATGGTCAGAAATAATGCCGCCCAACATCACTTTACGCACTTCTGCCAGAAAATGTGGATTCACTTTCCATTCAGGGGCTTCAATCCATGAAATGTGAATTGCGCCTTTGGGATGTCCGACAAATAAATATTCCAGTTCAGAGCGCACGTCAATCAACACGGCTTTTGGATTTTTTTGTAACAGTTCCCAAGCATCTTTGGGATTAATCGAATGTACACCAGAATTAGGCATGATGATGTTCCTTATATAAATTTCAAAATTATTTAGCGTTCACGAGTGTAATCGTGCAGCGCATTTTCATTGAAATGTCATTATAAAGGAACTCTTAAATAACAAAAAATAATATATTACGTAGTATTTAGTGTTAATCGTTATATGAAGTGTTTTGAAAAGTGAGGATTGAGAGGGTCACAAAGTATTTTTTCACTGCTTAAAGCAGCCCCTAAATCCCCTAAAGGGGATTTTAAACATTATAGGAATTATGCAGTTGAAATCATAATTCGTTAATTTACAATGACTTAGAATTGTGCGATGCACAATCATGTTTCCAGCAAAATCAAATAGTTGCCGATTCAACTGCGTAACTCCTACATTAAATAAATTGTTTGTGTTTAGCCCCCTTTAGGGGGTTGGGGCTTCTTTAAAGATTTTTAAACAGGCGACTTTCTGTTAAAACTTAATTGATGACACGCCCTAGTGCAGAAACAAAAAAGGCTAAACAACTCAGTGTTTAGCCCTTTTCGTTAGAAGAAACGCAGTTAAACTATTTCGCTGCCGCAGCCATTGCCTTGCGTTCTTTTTCGATTAAGTAATCCGCAATTTTCAGCATGTTTTCATAACCCTCGGTTTTTTCGCTGGATAAGCGATACTTCCCATTGATGACCAAAGCAGGCACGCCCGACACGCCATATTTAGGGGTGGTTTCCATGGCACGACGCAGCTTACTGTCTACCCCAAACGAATTGAATACCTTTTTAAATTCTTCGTTATTTACGCCGTTTTCTGCAAAGAACTTCATCAATTCAGTTTCATCTGTTAAGTTACGATGTCCTTCGTGAATCGCTTTGAACAAAGGTGTGTGTAACTTGCCGACGAGGTCTAAAGCCTCGATGGTGTAATAGGCTTTGGCAGAAATCGCCCATTTAGGACTGAACACCGCAGGAAATAACACCAGTTCGACATCTTTGGAAAATTTGCTTGCCCAAGGGTCGAGGATTTCTTTGAAGGAGTAACAATGCGGGCAACCATACCAAAACAATTCCAAAACTTCGACTTTATCCTTGCTTTGCGTGGGTAAAGGATTTTGGATTACATCATATTTTCCCACATAGGGATCGGCTTCTTCAGCGGCAAAACTGAATTGTCCGAAGCTTATAGCCAGTAAGAGGGGAGCTAAGCATTTTAACAAACGCATAAAGTTCTATCCTTAACATGTTGAGAAGTAGAGAATTAATCGTGAGGCGCAGTGTATCATGCAAAGAAAACGGACATTCTGCTCACCGCAATAAACGGTAGTGAATGCCCGTTGACGTTACGCAAGCAACTCATCGCGCAAGAGCTTTTTTATAGCTTTAGTGCAAGCCTGCCACATAATCAGCCACAGCTTTCATGTCATCATCGCTCATTTTGGAAGCGATTTCACGCATGATGACAGGCGTACCTTCAAGAACTTTACCGCTACGCACACCACTGCGATAATCTTCTAATTGTTTTTTCACATATTCTGCATGTTGTCCGCCTAAAGCAGGATATTTTGCAGCGGGGTTACCATTGCCTTGTGGGCTATGGCAAGCGGTACAGGCAGGAATGCCTTTTGCCTTATTGCCACCGCGATAAATTTTTTGACCTGCTTCAACTAAGGCTTCACTGGCTGCCCCTTGGGTGCGCGTTTGGCTTGAGAAATATGCGGCTAAATCAGCCATATCTTCAGGCGTTAAGTTTGCAACCATGCCTGTCATGCTGGCGTTTTCGCGTGCGCCTGATTTAAATTTTTGCAATTCTTGTACAAGATAGCCTGCATTTTGCCCAGCTAATTTTGGCCATAAACCTGTGGTGCTATTGCCATCAACCCCGTGACAGGCGGCACACAAGGCTGATTTTGCTTTGCCAGCTTCGGCATTGCCAGCAGCGGCGACAGCTTTATGTTCTTCAGAAGCATAAGCATTGCTGGTTAATAACACGCAAAGTGCGAAAGTTAATTTTTTCATTCAGTTGTCCATCAAGGTTAAGAAACACTCATCATAGAACGTAGACAGCCTTACCGCAAATAAGGGAAGTCTTACAAGAGGCTCATTTTATAACACTATGCGTTTTCTAGCATCTTAATGTTTAAACAAACGCTCTTTTTCCCGATCCCAATCGCGTTCTTTTTCAGTCTCACGTTTATCGTAATCTTTCTTACCTTTGGCGAGCGCGATTTCTAATTTGGCGCGTCCGTGTTTCCAATACATTGCGGTGGGAATTAAAGTTTGTCCTTTGCGTTCCACTGCGCCGATGAGTTTGTTGAGTTCTTCGCGGTGTAATAATAATTTTCGGGTGCGCTGCGATTCGGGGACGATATGGGTGGATGCAGTGAGCAGGGGCGTGATTAATGCGCCAATCAAAAACGCTTCTTGATTTTTAATAATCACGTAGGAGTCACGGATTTGAATGCGTCCTGCGCGTAGACTTTTGACTTCCCAGCCTTCGAGGGCTAAACCTGCCTCAAAACGCTCGAGTAGAAAATAGTCAAAGCCTGCTTTTTTGTTCAGTGTGATCGTGCCACTTTCTGAGTTTTTATCTTTTTTGGTTGCCATCGTGGGGTATAACCTACAACATCTCGATTCAGTTTCAAGCCCTTGGAATAAGGGCTGTGTCGTGTTGCTATGATAGCAAAAGTTTAGGGGGTTGGGGCTGCCTTTGGATGTCAGTACATTAGTATTGCGTTTTGGGGTATCGATGGTATTGAATTTTATCCCCTAGCTATTTTGGACTCAGTTTCTAACGTTGAACCTATTTGTTCAATCCTAAAAAGTTTGGTAGTGCAAAAGAGGCAGTGGTATTAAAATAAGACAACTGCCAATTATAGAAGAGAAGCTAAGATGCTAACTTGCCCAAACTGTAAAGCAACGCACGTGGTGAAATATGGAAAAACCCGTTCAGGCACACAAAACTACAAATGTCGTGAATGCGGTCGCCGTTTTGTAGAACATCCTACCAAAAAATACCTAAGCCAAGAGACATGGGCGCAAATAGATAGTTTGTTAAAAGAAAAGCTACCCCTAAGCGGTATAGCCCGTGTGACAGGAATCTCAGGGACGTGGCTACAGCGTTATGTAAACCGTTTGTACGAGAAACAACGCTTAGAACCACAGCCTGTAAAAAAAAAGGGAAGTTGTGTTTAGAATGCGATGAGATGTGGTCATTTGTAGGACACGCTAAAGAGAAAGTGTGGGCTAGCCTTAGACAGGGATTCACTGCCAGCGGTATATCGTCAATGTGCAGTCTGTTACACCGATTTCTGGGAAGCTTACAAGAAAGTATTTCCCAGTAAAAGGCATAAAGCTGTCGGGAAGGAGACAGGCTTAACCAATCATATTGAGCGATTTAACAATATGTTAAGACAGCGAGTGAGTCGTTTAATGTGAAAAACTTTATCTTTCTCCAAGAAGTTAGAAAATCATATCGGAGCTATCATTTATTTCATTAATCATTACAACAAATCACTGCCTCTAATGAATTATGCTTCTTGCACTAGCCCTCCCCTTTAGGGGGTTGGGGCTCTCTTTAAACGGGGGGCGAAATTAAAAGACCTGCTAGGTTTTTGAAACCTAGCAGGTCTTTTCTTATTTTCTTAAATTACAGCGGACGGCTCACAAAAGTGACCGTGCGATCTTCTTCATCTAACACCGCATGGAAACCGAGTTTCGCCATTAATTTCAACATGCTGTGATTATTACTCAACACGTCGCCTTCAATGGTTTTCAAACCTCTAGAACGTGCCGCATCCATGATAGAAGTCATCAATTTATGCGCCACGCCCCGATGTTTCCAACGATCCGAAATCACCAGCGCGAACTCACAACTTTCGCCATCGGGATTAATCGCATAACGCGCCACGCCTAATTCCACTTCGCGCCCGTCTTCTTCGGTTACTGCAATCAACGCCATTTCGCGGTCATAATCGATCTGCGTGAAGCGTACCAACATCGTGGGCGTTAATTCTTGCAAGCTTTGCATGAAACGGAAATATTTCGATTCTTCCGACAAGCCGCGTACAAATTCTTGTTCAATATCCGCATCTTCAGGGCGAATCGGACGGATTAAAATATCTGTGCCGTCAGGGAGTTGCCATTGCTGCATTAAATGCGAAGGATAGGGATAAATTGCCATGT
>JBDKHS010000103.1:0-2963 GCA_039797505.1 Pseudomonadota bacterium
CTTAGTGTGGTTAGGTATGGGATTAAACTGTTCATGTGTTATTAGGTTAATCAATCGCTTAAAGGGAATGTTTACTTAACTGTATATTATATCTCATATTTATACTCTTTGACTTAGCCCTCCCCTTTAGGGGGTTGGGGGCTTTTTTAAAGATTTTTAAACACGCTATGTTAAAACTTATTTGATGACACGCCCTGGCATTTTAGCTTACTGATTGCCAAAAGCAGGATTTTCAAGAGTATCCGAATTAAACAGGATTACCCACTGATATTGAACAGATTAAGAGTTACGCAGTTGAATCGCTAACTATTTGACTTTACTGAAAACACGGTCATGCAGTGCAAAATACTAACTTATTGTAAATAAAAGAATTAATATTTAAACTCGTAACTTCTACAAATATGACAGCCTTTTTAGCGTGATTTATTTCAATAATCTTAAAAACACAGTTATTCAGGGTAATGTTTTTGTCAAAACTAAGGATTATGCTGCTCTTATTCTTTGAAGGATTTAGGGTAAATATCCCTGAATTAGTTATGAAATTATGGAGCACAAAATTATGCTGCCTGAAACCGTCTCTTTCGTACGTCATGGCTTGTTTAAAGCAGGTCTCGGAATGCTTGTGTTGAGTTTTATGGTATTCAGTTATGAACGCCCTGGCAGTCTTAACTGGATATTCGGACTATCTGCTTTGATAAGTTTAGCGGGTATGTTTTGGTTGGTGAAACATGCGCAACACACTGTAAAAATCGCGCCCCCGCCACAAGATGAATTTAACCTACCTACTGAGTTTTCTACCAAACAAGATGAATTTGTGAAGTTGCTACGCTCGGCTGAAGCCTTGAAAACCGCCTTTGAAAGTTTGGAAGCCATCAATAACGAATTGCAAGAAGAAAAGAATCGTTACCGCACTTTGTTTGACAATGCCAATGATGCCATTTTGATTATCGAGCAAGAAATAATTGTGGAATGCAATCTGAAAGCTTTGGAATTATTTGCTTGTCATCGGGCGTGGATTGTGGGGAAAACCCTCGATTTGCTTTCACCGCCAACCCAAATGGCAGGACAGGATTCGGTGACTCAGATGCACGAGTGGATTATGCAAAGCTTATCAGGTGAGATGCAATCATTTGAGTTTGAATGGATTTACGCTAAGCAAGACGGCAATGTATTTGATGCAGAAGTCAGTTTTAATCGGGTTGAATTTAATCAACATATTTATATTCAAGTGCTGATTCGGGATATTACCGAACGCAAGCAAATTGCTTTAAACCGCTTACGCCTTGCTCAAGAACAAGAGGCAAAACATATTGCTTTGCTTTACAGCCAAGAAATTGAAGCTAAAAATCAGGATTTATTACGCCTCAATCAGGAAAAAAATGAGTTTTTGGGCATTGTCGCCCACGATTTAAAAAATCCGCTGTTTTGTATTTTGGGTTTGTCAGACATCCTGCGCAATGTTTCAGGACAGGTCAGCCTTGAAAAAATAGTGGATTATTCAGGCATGATTGAGAGTTCTGCCCAAAATATGTTGGTGTTAATCAGCAATTTATTGGATGTCAATAAAATCGAGTCGGGAGAACTTGAGCTGAAATTGAGCCATTTGGATTTGCAGCCTTTGCTTAAAACAGTGGTGAGCTGTTATTCGGAACGCGCTCAATTGAAACAGCTTAAAATTCAGGTCAGTAGTATGCCTGCGTTGGTGTATGTGGATGAAAATATTATGCAGGAAATCTTAGAAAACTTACTTTCTAATGCGATTAAATATTCGCCGCCTGCACATAATATTTATGTTTATCTGAGTATTACCCCTGAGGACAAAGTACGCTGTGAAATTCAAGACGAAGGACCTGGCTTGAGTGAAAGCGATCGGGCAAAACTTTTTGGCAAATTTACCCGCCTGAGTGCAAAACCCACAGGCGGCGAACATTCCACGGGTTTGGGCTTATTCATTGTGAAAAAGCTGGTCACTGCCCTGCACGGTGAAGTGTGGTGTGAAAGTGAATTGGGAAAAGGAGCACGCTTTATTGTGGAGTTTAATCGGGATCGCTCGTTAATTTGTGCAAGCTAATTGTGTAGAGGTGCTTGATGAAACCTCAGTTTAGGATAAGAAAACGTTTTAGGTGATCACCCGTCGCTTAGGTTTAAATCAAGCATGAGACCTGCTGGGTTTCTAAAACCTAGCAGGTCTGAAAACTCCGTCTAAATTAAATTCAACTACTTCCCTTTCTCCAACAACTGATTCACCACCACGCCCGCCAACATCATCCCAAACAGCGCAGGCATATAAGAAATTGTGCCATTCACCGCACGCGGACGACCGCCAACATCGCCCGACACAGGTTGATGTGGCAAAGGCTGACGTGCAATTTCTGACGAAAAAACCACAGGATGCGTCAAGGGCATATTCATTTTGCGCAACTGTGAACGCAATTCACGGGCAAGAGCGCATTGATGGGTTTTTTTCAGCGGCGCAACTTTCACTTTAGTCACATCCAAACGATTGCCCGCGCCCATGCTCGAAGCCACCGCCACATTTAACTGTAAACAAGCCGCCACTAACGCCGCTTTGCAGGCGATGGAATCAATACAATCCACCACAAAATCAAACTGCCCTTGTTGCACAAATTCAACCGCCAGCTCTTTTTCTAAAAATTGCGTGCGAATATCCAATTCAATCTTGGGATTAATATCCCGCAGCCGCGCCGCCATGATTTCAGTTTTTGGCTGTCCCACAGTGGAATTCAACGCCACTAATTGGCGGTTTAAATTAGAAGCCCCAACCACGTCATGATCCAATAAAGTCAGCTTTTTAATGCCGACCCGCCCCAAGGCTTCGGCAACAAAACTACCGACTCCGCCAAGACCTGCGATTAAAATATGGTGCTCACACAGGGCAGTTAAGGCAGGTTGCCCCAATAAAATTTCAGTTCGGGTAAAGAAAGATTCGCTCATAAGGGTAA
>JBDKHS010000104.1:0-7201 GCA_039797505.1 Pseudomonadota bacterium
ACCTCTGAACTGGCAAGCGCACATGAAAAAATCCGCCGTTTAAACGAAGGCTTGCAACATGAAAATCTGCGCATGACAGCCGAGCTTGAAATTAGCCGTCAATTGCAGCAATTGCTCCTGCCCAAGCCACACCAACTTGCCGCGATTACCGAATTAGACATTGCAGGTTTTATGGAACCTGCCACTGAAGTCGGGGGCGATTATTACGATGTTTTACAGCATGCAGGACATACCAAGCTGTGCATTGGAGATGTCACGGGACACGGCTTAGAAAGCGGTGTGGTGATGTTGATGGTGCAAATGGCGGTGCTGACTTTATTGGAAAATGAAGTGAGCGATCCTGAAACTTTCTTAAACATCATCAACCGCGCCATTTTTGCCAACTTGCAACGCATGGATTCTGATAAAACCTTGACCTTGAGTCTTTTGGATTATCATCAAGGTCGTTTGCAAATCACGGGGCAACATGAAGAAATTTTATTGGTTCGTCAGGGGGGGACTGTAGAGCGTATTGATACCCTTAATTTAGGTTTTATACTGGGGCTGAAAACCGATATTAGCGCGTTTTTAAATCATCTCGAACTTCAGTTAGCCGTGGGTGATGGGCTGGTGTTATATACCGATGGGATTACTGAGGCGCATAATGCTGATGATGAAATGTATGGCATTGAACGCTTATCGCAAGTCGTCGCTGAGCAATGGTGTTTAGGCAATGCAACACAAATTCAACAAGCACTTATTCAAGACCTGCGTGACTACATTGGCTCGTGTCCATTGATGGATGATATTACTGTGGTTGTGGTTAAGCGCGTCATTTAGTGAGGAGACAAGATGAGTACAGTAATTTATGGTAATTTTACTGAAAAACCTGAGATGAAAGGCGAAGAATATTTGTCCATCCAATTTTCCCCAAGCAGCCAGCCTTTAAAAAAGCGATGGGAAAATAATGGTTTATCTGCTGATTTCATCTCAGAATATTTCAAGATTTTTTACACCAGCCAACAAGAAGAATCTAATGGCATTATTGACAGTGATGTTTTATTAGAAAATATTCGCGACAGCGTGAAATATATCGCAAATGAATTGTTGGAAAACGCCATGAAATTCCAAGCCCCCATGCTGAATCCCACCGTGGCGCGAATTTTCTTATCTTTGTATCAAGAACAATTAGTGTTTTACATTACCCACAGCATTACGATGGAACAATCTGCCTTGTTTCAAGGCTTTATTGAAAACGTGCTGACCCATGATCCTCAGACTTTATATCTTGAAGCAATGCGCAACAGTGCACGCGAAGAAAATGTACATCGTTCAGGCATGGGTTTGTTAAGCATGATTTGTGATTACGAGGCGCAATTGGGTTGGAAATTTGAAAATATTCCCGACTTGCCCTTGATCGAAGTGACTACGATGGTGACTTTGGAAACGGGCATTTAAAGGACAGCAATGATGTTAGAACTCCATGATAATAAATATAAAATTATTTATAACCCCGAAACTGCCTGCATTATCTGTGAAGGCTCGTTATTACTGAATGGTGCGCTTGCCTACGAACCGATTTTGCAATTGTTGAAGCAAGCCGCCGAAACTCAAGAACCCAATCAGCTCACGGTAGATATTTGCGCTTTGAAATTCATGAACAGCTCAGGCATTAATATGCTCACCAAATTTGTGATGTATGTGAGCGATATAAAACAGCTCAAACTCACCTTGATTTTTAAAGCACAGCAACCCATTGCTTGGCAAGAAAAATTATGTATTAATTTGCAACGTTTATTACCGACGCTGCAAGTACAACTGTTGAGTTAAACCGCTTTGGGTGACTGTTTCATGGATAAATCTGAGCACGACATTAGCCAAGTGTATGAACGCCTCCGTGAACTCGAAAAAGAAAATGTGCAATTGCAAATTTCTTTGGAAGCAGTGACAGAACACGCGGATTTAATAGAAGCGCAATTGTTGGAAATTCAAGAAAATCTTGAGCTAAAAGTACAAGAACGCACGGCTGAATTAGCGGAAAAAAATGCCGAGTTATATCAAGCAAAAGAGGCAGCAGAACAAGCCCGAATTACCGCTGAAATGGCAAATCGGGCAAAAACCGCTTTTTTGACTAATATGAGTCATGAACTACGTACCCCCTTAAATGCAGTGATTGGGTATGGGGAAATTTTAATTGAGGATATGAACGAGAAGAGTTTTCCGCACTGGGCGCGGGATATGGAAAAAATCTTGGCCGCCGCACTGCATTTATTAAGTTTAATTAATGATGTTTTAGATATTTCTAAGGTTGAATCGGGAAAAATCAGTGTCTATTTAGAAAATTTTGATATTGAAGCCTTAATTAAAGAAATCACCTTGGTTGTGCAGCCTTTAATACAACAAAAACATAACACTTTACAGGTGAAACTTGCTGAAAAACTGGGGGAAATTTATACTGATTCCACCAAAGTGCGACAAATTCTCTTTAATCTTTTAAGCAATGCCGCCAAATTTACCGAACATGGGGTAATTTGCCTGAGCGCACGAGAAGAACAAACTCCCGACGGTCACTTATGGATTGTGCTCAGTGTCAGTGATGAGGGCATTGGTATGACTCCTGAACAAGTAAAACGTTTATTTCAACCCTTTATGCAGGCGGATACTTCAACCACGCGCAAATTTGGGGGAACGGGTTTGGGCTTGGCCATCAGTAAATCTTTTTCAGAAATGTTGGGCGGGCACATTACCATCAGCAGTGAATTAAATAAGGGCAGTATTTTTACAGTGTTCCTGCCACGGGTTGCCCCGAAGAAATAACAGGCTTGGTATCATAGTTTATTCTTAACTCGTTATTTTTTAAGTTTTTTCACCGTCCTCAGGTTGGCGTAAATTTCCCCCTTTTCAAACCCTCCCGCCCTTATGAAAAATTGCTTATTCCGCAATAAATTCGTTCTTATACTAAAAAGCCAAGTTGGGTTATATTAGAACATGAAATTTTAATCGTATTGAACCGCTTAAAAATTTTATCGAATTCATATTGCTTAAGGACTTATCGAAAATGAGAATAGCTGACAATGTTACTCAACTGATTGGAAACACGCCTTTAGTGCGTATTAATCGCCTTGCCGCAGGTTTACCTGCTCAAGTGCTTGCTAAACTCGAATACTTTAACCCCGCCCACAGTGTGAAAGACCGTATTGGGGTAGCGATGATTGAAGCGGCTGAAAAAGCAGGGTTAATCAATGCCAACACCCATATTGTTGAACCCACCAGCGGTAACACGGGCATTGCATTGGCGATGGTTTGCGCCCAACGTGGTTATAAATTAACCCTCGTTATGCCAGAAACCATGAGCAAAGAACGCCGCAAATTATTGCGGGCTTATGGCGCAAACTTGATTTTAACCCCAGGTCCTGCAGGCATGGGTGGCGCAATTGCCAAAGCGAATGAATTAGCAGCGGCAGACTGCAATGTTCTCATTCCTCAACAATTTGAAAATCCCGCCAATCCTGAAGTTCATCGCCAAACCACGGCAGAAGAAATTTGGAAGGATACCGATGGACAAATCGACTTTTTAATTTCGGGAATTGGTACGGGTGGCACAATTACAGGCATTGGTGAGGTGATTAAAGCCCGTAAACCCAGTTTTAAAGCCATTGCAGTCGAACCTGATGCCTCGCCCGTGCTTTCCACTGGAACAAAAGGCCCGCATCCGATTCAAGGGATTGGCGCAGGTTTCGTGCCTAAGATTTTGAATACTGAAGTTTACGATGAAATCATTCGCGTCACCGCTGATGATGCGTTTAGTTTGGCACGCCGTGCGGCAACTGAAGAGGGTTTATTGGTAGGGATTTCTTCGGGCGCGGCATTGTGGGCGGCTTTGGAGATTGCAAAACGTCCTGAAAATGCAGGGAAATTGATTGTTGTGATTATCCCTTCTTTCGGAGAGCGTTATCTTTCGACTGCACTTTATGCACATTTGGATGACGAAACCGTCTAAAGGCTTCAATCGAGCATCAGAGCTGCTAGGTTTTTCAAATCTAATTCAAGACCTTCTAGGTTTTAAAAACCAAGAAGGTCTCACGCCTGATTTAAACCACATGATTCTTCAGGTGATGTTTAACTTAACCTGAGTTCGGGATAAGAAATCTTTGTAGTAGGGTGGAATAGCGTAGCGTATTCCACCCTGAAGCGTGATAGTTGTCTCGTTCCAACGCTCCAGCGTTGGAACGACTACCTCGTCGCTCCAGCGGCGAGGATTTTACAGGCTTATGCTGTAGGAGGGTCTTATCGATTCAACTGTGTCATACCTAGCCTTATCACGTTTCTTGGTGGAATACGCTACGCTATTCCACCCTACGACTAAATTTTCTACTTTTTCTTATCCAGAACTCAGGTTAATTTAAAAATAAGAATGATTTTAAAGCGGTTCTCTAAATCCAAAACGTGGTTTTTGTCATCACTTTAGACATGCCTTTCATCAATAAACGCACAGGCAAAGGCAAATTTGCGCCACCTGCTTCCAAAGCAACTGTGGCATGATGGGCTTCATCCTCACGCATTTGCTGCAAAATCGCCCGACTTTTCTCATCCTGTGCAGGCAAGGTTTGCAGGTGTTCATCTAAATGCCGAATCACCTGTTTTTCAGTTTCAGCCACGAAACCTAAACTCCATTTATCACCTGCCACGCCTGCCACTGCACCAATTGCAAACGAACCTGCATACCACAGTGGATTCAATAAACTCAGGTGATCGCCCAATTCATGTACCCGCTGCGAACACCACAATAAATGATCATTTTCTTCTTGGGCGGCTTGCTGCATTTGAGCTTGTACACGGCTCTCGCGGGCGGTCAAACCTTGTCCTTGATATAAAGCTTGTGCACAGACTTCACCAGTGTGATTAATCCGCATCAAGCGTGCTGCTAATTTACGCTCGGCAGCATTTAAATCGCTATCTGCCAAGGTTGTCGCAGGGTTATCGCGGGTTGTGCCCACGGGCGTTCCTAACAAGGTGCGTAAGCCTTGGTCAAAATTCAGGATCAAATGGTCCAATGGAGATTCAGAAGAGGACATAAGGATTTCCTAGTAAAAATTAGAAAGTGACTGCGCTAAAAATTCAGAGCGCGCTCAATCAATAATAGCTGATGTCAGAATGAGCGTCTTAATATAATCTGCTCACGGCCTGAGAAAAGTGAAGCTCTTTCTCAGCATACTTGTTTGGTATGGACAAAAAGTTATAATATAACATAATCAGTTTATGAAACTTGCGCTTCCCCTTTGACAAAGAGGGAGTGAGGGGAGGAGAGTCCCAAAGTATTTTTTAACTGCTTAAAGAAGCCCCTAAATCCCCTAAAGGGGACTTTAAAGACAAAATCTTTTAGGTTTAGCCCCCTTCAGGGGATTGGGGACTTTCTTTAAAGCGACTTTGGGACTCCCCCTGCCCCCGAGGAGAGTATCAAAGTATTTTTTAAACTGCTTAAAGAAGCCCCTAAATCCCTTAAAATGGACTTTAAAGACAAAATCTTTTAGGTTTAGCCCCCTTTAGGGGGTTGGGGGCTTCAGTAACACCCACACCGCTTAAATTTGAGAATATCGATGCCGTCAGATGCCCCCTTTTCCGATGAACACAACCATGCCGCCTGCATGAGCCAAGCCCTTGGCAATGCAGCAAAACTTTGTTTACAGCGTGGCGTACGACTCACGCCCTTGCGTTTACAAGTTTTGGAATTGGTGTGGCGCAGTCATAAACCGCTAGGGGCGTATACCATTTTAGAAAGTTTACAAACCGCCCAAGGTCGCCGCGCCGCCCCCCCAACCGTCTACCGCGCATTAGACTTTCTGCTGGCGCAAGGTTTAATCCATCGCATTGCTTCGTTAAATGCTTTTATTGGCTGTTTGCACCCCGAGGCGACCCATGTTGGGCAATTTCTCATCTGCGAACATTGCGGTAATGCGATTGAATTAAACACCCCTGAAATTACCAATTGTATCTTGCAACACGCTGAAATTTTAGGCTTTGTCGTGAAAAGCCAAACTATTGAAATCAGCGGACGTTGCGCCCATTGCCAAGCCCGTTATGCAAGCTGAGGACACCATGCCACTCATTCAAGTGCATGAAGTTAGCGTCAAATTTGAACAACATCTCGCCTTACAAAACGTCTCGTTAAATTTAAACCGCCGTGAAATCGTGACCTTAATTGGACCCAACGGCGCGGGCAAGTCCACGTTGGTGCGGGTGATTTTGGGCTTAATTAAACCGTATTCAGGCATGGTGGTGCGTCAAAATGGGATTCGCATCGGTTATATGCCGCAAAAACTGCATATTGACGCAGTCTTACCGCTGACAGTGGCGCGTTTTCTTGCCCTGAGTGGGATGCAAGAATCCGAGGTTTTGCGCAACACTTTGGCAGAAGTGGGGGTCAAAACTGAATTATTAAAGCGTCCCTTGCAACAGATTTCGGGCGGCGAAATGCAGCGCGTATTATTAGCGCGTGCTTTGTTGCGCGCCCCTGATTTATTGGTGCTTGACGAGCCAATTCAGGGCGTGGATGTGAATGGACAATATGAACTTTACGAGCTGATTGCACAAATTCGCACCCAACGCGGCTGTGGCATTTTGATGGTTTCCCACGATTTGCATTTAGTGATGGCGGCAACTGATTCAATTATCTGTTTAAACCAGCAAATTTGTTGTATGGGACATCCTGCGGCAGTCAGCCAACATCCTGCTTATTTGGCATTATTTGGGGCGCGGGCGGCGCGAGATTTGGCATTTTATTCACACCACCATGCAGCGGATCAGGAATTGCCTGTGAAAAACTTTGAAAATATTATTCCAATCGTGCCCGCTGAAAAATCACCGCGAGTGCCGCGCTGATGGATGCTTTCGTGTGGCGCGCCTTGATTGGCGGTGTGGGCGTGAGTTTGGTGATTGGGCCTTTGGGCTGCTTTGTGGTGTGGCGACGCATGGCGTATTTTGGGGATACCTTATCGCACTCTGCTTTATTGGGCATTGCCTTGGGGGTATTACTGAATGTGCGCCCGCAAGTCGGAATTATCAGTGTGTGCATTTTGTTGGCGTTATTATTGGTGGGGTTGCAGCAACAACGTCATCTTGCCAGCGACACATTGCTCGGGATTTTATCGCACAGTGCCTTGTCTTTGGGCTTGGTGACGCTGACTTTTATTGAAGGTTTACGGATTGATTTAACCAGTTATTT
>JBDKHS010000105.1:0-2564 GCA_039797505.1 Pseudomonadota bacterium
GGCGTTTGGCATTGATCCCGATTGGATTGAAGCAATTTGTTTGCCGCGCCAACCATGCAAAACAAATTGCTTCAATCCAATCGGGATCAATGCCAAACGCCATGCTCGACTCGACGCTGCAATTCGGTAAGGATTGTGCCAAACCTTGCATTAAACCAAGGTTATGTGCGCCACCGCCGCAAACAATCAGGCGTTGGGGTTGATAGGCGCGAGTCGCAGCGACAATGCTTTCGACAGTCAGCGCGAGCAGGGTGGCTTGCACATCTTCAGGACGGTAGTTTTGTAAGCCTAAATATAAATTTAACCAATTGATATTAAAATAATCACGCCCTGTGCTTTTCGGGGCAGGACGGGAAAAATAAGGATCACTCAGCAGGTCACTTAATAATTGGGGTTGTACGATGCCACTGCTTGCCCATTGCCCTGCATTATCATAGGCTTGTGCGCGATGTTTCAAACACCACACGTCTAGTAAAGCATTGCCTACGCCCGTGTCAAATCCAATCACCGCTTGCTGGGTGTCGGCGGGTAGCACGGTAAGATTGGCAATGCCGCCAATATTGAGCACGATGCGATTTTCAGTGGGGCTGTGGAACAAAGCTTGATGACAGGCAGGGGCAAGCGGTGCACCTTGTCCACCCGCAGCAAGGTCACGTCGCCGAAAATCCGCGACTGTGGTGATGCCTGTTAATTCTGCGACTGTATTGGGATCACCGAGTTGCCAAGTGTAGGGCGGTTTGCTGTCGGGGCTGTGCACGATGGTTTGCCCGTGGCATCCAATGGCGGTGATTTTGTCGGGGCTTAGATTGGCTTGGCGTAATAATTTCTGTACGCTTTCTGCATAAAGTTTGGCGAGGTGAATATCTAAAAAAGCAATGCGGTGTAAGGGGGTGAATTCGCGGCTTTCTTGACTAATCATTAATAATTCGCTGCGAATCACAGAAGGAAATTCATGACGATAGCTGTGGTGTAAGTGAATTTTATCCGCATCAAAGCTGATCAGGGCAGCGTCGATTGCGTCAACGCTAGTGCCTGACATTAAACCAATAAAATAGGAAGACATCTTGAGTTTAATCCGTGTGGTCAAATAATATGTGTGTAATCTGTGATTAAGATTAAACAGATTGACCAAATTTTTAAAGCGAATAGTGACAGATTAAACTCATAATTTTTACACAATTGAAAAGATCATGACGTTACTCAAATTGAGTTAGGAGTTACGCAGTTGGAATCGTAATCTCTTGAGTTCGTAGGGCGTATAGAACCGATTTGAACTCGTTCCTATTCTGAAGTTAAGCTTCAAATTGAATCGTTTATCTTGTCAAAAGAGCTGGTTGTAGGTGCGAATTTATTCGCACAACGCGCTCGAATTAGAAATGTATGCGAATAAATTCGCACCTACAACCAGTCGGAAAACCTGCAAAATCTTTAATAAATGACGGGATAATAGACTCAGCATTTTCTCAGTTTCAAATGTGAGAGCAAAATAACTGTTCTGTATTGTCAAGCGGAGCTTGACCGACAGGCATTTCCAAATAGAGTTTGGTAACAAGAAAAGGGTAGAGTGGAATACGCTATGCTATTCCACCCTACTACAAGATTTTATCCCGAATTCAGGTTATTGAGCTTCTCCATTATCGAACAAAAAATAACACAGTCCTGTGCTAAATGTTAAAATACGCGGTTTGTAGGCAGCCCTTTTCGTTCACCCCCACCAAGAGAATAGCCCCGATGACAACGATTCGTGAAGAAGACTTTATTCAAAGCATTGCCGATGGTTTTCAATTCATTTCCTATTACCATCCCGCCGATTACATCAAAGCCTTAGGTCAAGCCTACGAACGTGAACAGTCTGAAGCCGCCAAAGATGCAATGGCACAGATTCTGGTCAATTCGCGCATGTGTGCAGAAGGACATCGTCCGATTTGCCAAGATACGGGTATCGGCATGGTGTTCCTGAAAATCGGGATGAATGTGCGTTTCGACACTCAGCGCAGCCTGACCGATTTGGTGAATGAAGGCGTGCGTCGTGCCTATCAAAACCCTGATAATACCTTGCGTGCTTCGATTTTAAGCGACCCCGCAGGCGCGCGTAAAAATACCAAAGACAACACCCCTGCTGTGGTTCACATGGAACTTGTGCCCGGCGACACCGTCGAAGTGCATTTAGCGGCCAAAGGCGGCGGTTCTGAAAACAAGACCAAATTCGTGATGTTAAACCCCAGCGACAGCATTGTGGACTGGGTTTTGAAAACTGTGCCTACGATGGGTGCAGGCTGGTGTCCGCCCGGTATTTTAGGGATTGGGATTGGGGGAACGGCTGAAAAAGCGATGTTGCTTGCCAAAGAATCTTTATTAGAACCAGTAGATATTCAAGAATTACAAGCCCGTGGCGCACAAAATCGCGTTGAAGAATTACGCTTAGAACTCTATGAAAAAGTGAACGCTTTAGGGATTGGCGCACAAGGTTTGGGCGGTTTGACCACGGTTTTAGACGTGAAAATTCTCGACTTCCCCACCCACGCCGCCTCTTTACCCGTGGCAATGATTCCCAACTGTGCCGC
>JBDKHS010000106.1:0-9647 GCA_039797505.1 Pseudomonadota bacterium
GACGCGGTGGCGAATTTAGCCCATGCCCATGAAACGGGCGGTTTAAGCGGTGCACCGGTGTTTGCACGTTCTACAGAAGTGGTGCGCCAATTGAAACAACATTTACAAGACCGAATCCCAATTATTGCGGTGGGCGGGATTTTGAGTGGGGCGGACGCGCTGGCGAAATTAGACGCGGGCGCAAGCTTAGTACAGGTTTACACTGGATTAGTTTATCGGGGCGGCGCGTTGGTGCATGAAGTCACCCAAGCGATTGCTGCCCGCAAGCCTGCCTAATTTTGTCCCCGATGCAGGTTTTAGGATTGTGGGTACTCGTGCTGAGCCTGCCTTCTTTAGGCTTTGTGCAACGTTTATTTGAAGTGGTTATGCCGATTATTTTCCCGCATTTTCCCTTTCCTATACCAATGGCAATTGGTGGCATGGTGGGCTATTTATTGGCAGTATTCGGCATCGTATTTTATTTACAGCGTAAACAAGCCCTGTTTTACCAAACTGTTCAAACCAAACACGTGCTACTCGGTTTCATTTTAAGTTTAAGCGGCTTGTTGCTGTTGTTTACGTGGCTGTATCCCTTGGCAACGGCGGGCAGTTTTGGCGGCGGCAGTGATCGCGACGAAGCCTTGAATATTGCCATCACCGAATTGCTGAATGGGCATTATCCCTATTACGCTAAAACTTATGTTGCGGGTTTGCCGCATCAATTGGGCTTAGATGGCAATCCTATCAGCCCTTTGCCCGGTGAATTATTGTTTGCGCTGCCGTTTGTGGCGGGTTTTGGCAATGGCGCGTATCAGACTTTTTTCTGGCTGGGCGCGTGGTTTATGTTGCTCGGCGATTATCTGCAAGATTGGCGCAAAGCCTTGTGGGTATGGCTGAGTTGTTTGATATTCGCCCCCGTGTGTTTGAATGAAATCATCAGCGGCGGCGATTTATTGGCGAATAGTTTGTGGGTGATTATTTTCAGCTATGGCGTATTGCGCAGCCCGTCACGCTTACAAATTATTTTTACAATTTTACTCGGTATCGGCTTGGCATCGCGTCCCCATTTTTTATTATTATTGCCGCTGTTATTTGCAGGTTTGTGGCAACAACTGGGAAAACATCAAGCCATACGGCTGGGTTTATGGATAAGTTTCAGTTTTCTAGCCATCAGTTTGCCGTTTTATCTCTACGACCCTCAAGGCTTTTCGCCGCTACACGTTTATAATAAGCTCGCCCGTTTTAATGATATGTTGCCGTGGGCAAGTGTGCTGATTCCTGCATTGACAGGTTTGTGTGCGCTGTGGCTGTGTTACTTGCCCAGAAATACGGATATTTCGAGCTTGTTTTTACGCATGGCATTGGTGCAAAGTTTACCGATTGTGGGCGCGGTTGCCTTGCATTCGTGGCAACAAGGGCGCGTGAATTTTATGGAATTTGGGTGGTATGGTTTAAGTGCAGGTCTGTTTGCGGTGTTGGGTTTATCGAAACAAATCACGGTGACTTCTGACTGTGTCCCTAATCCCCTGAAGGGGTTTAAATATAAATAGAGTTTGTCTTTAAAGTCTCCGTTGGAGAAAGAGAATCTCAAAGTATTTTTTAACCGCTTAAAGAAGCCCCTAAATCCCCTAAAGGGGACTTAAAAGCGTGTTAATTTTTATCTTTAGCCCCCTTTAGGGGGTTGGGGGCTTTCTTTAAAGCGGACTTAGGAACGCAGTAAAATCTTTTAAAACCAAGGCATCTCAATTTAGCGATTTTTACAGATGAAAAAATGGATAGGGTTGACGGGAGTCATCACACTTGCCAGTGTTGCGGCGGGCGTGCCGTATTGGACAGGTGTCGAAGTGGAAAAGCATTTTGGCTATTTCCATCAAACCCTATTGCCGTCGAATCAGTGGAAATTAACCAGCTATGAATTTGAACGTGGCTGGCTGAATTCTCAGGCGCAGGCGAGCTTTTTTTATAGTTTGTTTGCCGCTGATGATTATCAGGTGAAATTGCAGCACCATATTGCCCACGGTTGGCAACCCTTGCACACCAGCACCATTGATACCCAAGTCAGCCTTGCCGCGCTACAAGGCGCGAATATTGGGCAGTTTTCCCCCTTGGCTGATTTACACACCCAAGTGCAAGTCACGGGCGAAAACAGCAGCACTTTAACCCTGTTTCCCTTCAGTGCGCAGGATTTAAACCAACAAATTCAACTCAGTTGGACGCAAGCCCAAGCCAAAATTGAAACCACGCCCACCCTTTCCCCTATGAAAGCTCGGCTTGAATTGCCCGCGCTGACTTGGCAACAGGCGCAGCAAAAAGTAACCTTGCAACAATTGCAGGTTGATAGCCAATTGCCCAGTGGTTTGCATGATTTGGGTTTAGGAACGACACGGATAAAGCTTGCGAAATTAGCCATGCAATTAAATGGTTTGCTGCCCAGTGTGTTATCGCAGTCTGAGGCGGTGATTCATAATCAATTACAAGAGCAATTTTTGAACAGTGATTGGCAATTGCACAGTGCCCAGTTAGATGTTGGAAATTTGCAATTGACGGCGGCTAAATTAGGTATCAAATTGCAACATTGGCACGCCCACAGTGCACGTAATTTGAAAGCCGCTTTATTAGATATACGAGAATTGTCTGCGGTGCAACGCAATCTGGGTCTGATTGGGGCGTTGATGCAATATGGTGTGCCTTTATTGGATAATGCGCCCGAAATTTTCGTGAATAATTTAGAGCTGCATCATGGCGCGGAAGAATTGCAATTAACCGCTCACGCCAAAATAAATAAAGTGAATATGCAGGCGTTGTTTCACCCCAATTTGCTGTTACAAGATTTGGTGGCAGAACTGGCGTTGCGGGTGGATAAAGCATTATTTATTGCACTGCTGGAACAATATTTTGCGTATTATCAAGTGCCTAAAGCCCATGAATTGGCTCAAAATCGGGTGAATGCCTTGATTACTCAGCAATGGCTACAACTTGAGCCGAAAACGGAGAAATTAAACCTGCAATTAGTGTTTAAAAATAATTTGTTGCAGGTGAATGGGGTGAATAAAAATTTGGGTAGAGTATTTAATTAAATGACTCAGTAGTCGTAGGGTGGAATAGCGTAGCGTATTCCACCTACGAATTGAAAGACCCGATAGTTTTTAAAAAACTATCGGGTCTTTTTGATTTTAAGCCGTATGACTTAAAAGCTCAGTTTTAGTAGCGTGCGCTGACGTAACGACCGGGAGCGGCTTCAATCGAAGGATGTGCAGCACTGCCCAAGGTTTTAGGTGCATCGACTTCTTCACCGCCTTGTTTTTTCAGCCATTCAATCCAATGGGGCCACCAGCTACCGGGCACAGACTTGGCAGTTTCTAACCATTTATCAGTGCCTTTGCCTAATTCGCCATTGACCCAATAATTGCGCTTGGGTTTGTAGGGAGGATTAATCACGCCTGCAATGTGACCGCTTGCGCCCAAGACGAATTCAATCGGGCCTGTGAATAATTCAGTGGCGGTGAAAGTGCTCTTCCAAGGGGCGATATGATCGTCGATGGTGGATAAGAAATAGCTAGGCACTTTGATATTGCGTAAGTTAATCGGTGCACCACACATTTTCAGTGCATTGGGTTGAATTAACTTATTGTCTAAGTACATGTTGCGTAAGTAGAAACTGTACATTTTGGAAGGCAGATTGGTGGGATCGCTGTTCCAGTACAGAATATCGAAAGGTGCAGGGGTTTGTCCTTTCAGATAGTTATTGACGACGTAAGACCAAATCAAGTCATTAGCACGCAACATCGAGAAGGCAAGGGCCAAATCTTTGCCAGGTAACACGCCGCTGTTTTTGAGCTGTGCTTCTCGTTGTGCCACTTGCATTTCATCAATGAACACGCCTAATTCACCGGGATCGGCGAAGTCGAGCATGGTGGTGAAGAAGGTTGAAGAGGCGACGGAGGTATTTTTGCGTTCTGCCATCACTGCCAGAGAAGTCGCGAGAATCGTACCGCCCACACACCAAGAAACTGCATTGATTTTCTTGGAGTTGGTAATTGCTTTGATCACTTCAGTGGCTTTCAACACGCCTTTTTCGATGTAATCATCCCAAGCAATATCTGATTGCTTTTCGCTAGGGTTTGCCCAGGAAATGATAAACACGGTGTTGCCTTGATCGACGGCATATTTGATGAAGGAGTTTTCAGGTTGCAAGTCTAAAATGTAGAACTTGTTAATGCAGGGAGGAACAATCAGCAGCGGACGGTCTAAAACTTTTTCGGTGGTAGGTTTGTATTGAACGACTTGCATGATGTCATTTTCAAAGACTACTGCGCCGGGCGTGGTTGCGATGTTTTTGCCAAGCACGAAGGCTTTTTCATCGGTCATGCTGATACGCCCTTTTTGCATATCGCCTAACAGATTTTGCAAGCCGTCGATTAAACTTTGTCCTTTAGTATCAATCGCATACTTGATAACTTCGGGATTGGTGGTAGCAAAGTTGGTGGGGGACATCGCATCAATGAAGTATTTGGTGTAGAACTTCAACTTCTTTTGATTGGCTTCGTCTAATTGCGCCCGATCCGCAGCTTCGGTCAGCAAGTTGGCTGCCAATAAGTAAGACTGCTTCATGTAATCAAATACGGGATTTTCTTGCCATTCTTTGGCAGAGAAACGACGGTCACCGGGAGGAGGTGTTACCAGCGGCTTGTCAGCTTTGCCCATGCTGCCCAGCACTTTCGTCCATAAATCAAACTGAGTTTTTTGATAATTGCCGACTAAATCCACCCATTCTTTTGGGTTTTTGACCGTTTGTGTCGCCAATGAGTTCCATGCCTGCATGAACTCTTTCATCATTTCTTGACTTTGACTGCTGGCAAAGCCCCCTAAAAACTCGTTGGTTTCCTTGGTGAGTGATTGCCAAAGTTCTTGAGGGTTTTTGTAGAGGTCTTCAGTTTTCATATTTGCTCCGTGGGTGAGTCGATTGAGGTTTATTATTGTCGAAATAATACGGCAGATTTCTAAACATTATCACAGAATAACCTGCATTTATTGCATCCTGTCGATGATGTTTTTGTTGCACAGTCAGCGTGCAATGTGTTTTGGGCTACATCCCATGAAATAGATTTTCACACAGTTTAACTTAAATTTATACCCTGTTCCTATAGAACCGATTTGAAATGATTCCTTTCCTGAAGTTAAGCTTCAATTAGAATGGTTTGTATTGTCGAAAGAGCTAATTGTAGGGTGGAATAGCGTCGCGTATTCCACCATGAAGCGTCACTGCCATTAAGTTAAGCCGATAGCGATGTGTTAGGTCGTGAAATCTGGGGGTTTAAGGACTGGTAGTGCTCATTGTGCTGGATTCAAGACCTTCTAGGTTTTTAAAACCTAGAAGGTCTCACGCACGTTCACTTACGAAATTACCAATTCAACAAGCCAATGCCTGCAACGCCTTTGGCAATCCAAGCTTGTTTATCATTAAACGTGACACTACCCATGTATGGACAAGTGTCGAGGCTCTTCAAAAAAGTAGGGCCAGATTTATCCAAACGATACATCTCACATTTAAACGAAGGGAAGTAACCAGTCGCGAGCGCATAATAGTCACCATAACTGCCAATAATGACCACATCATTATTGATAGCGTGTACTTCCCAATTGCTAGACCAAGTCCAGCGACCAATTTCCGCCAAATCATGTGCTGGATCTAACTTCAATAGAATCGTGCTGCCTTTTTTTGGCGCACTTGCAACGAGGCTTGCGATTTTTGCGTCTGGTGCAAAAATATTGTAAGCATCTTGTGAAATAATCGTACATTGTGCATAAAGCCCATCTGCCCGTGTTTCCAAGGGATAGCAATTTGCATCCAGTTCACGACTGCTGACCAAGTTCACATTTTGTCCAGACAAGGCCAACACGTTGAGACGAGTTTTTGCTGTCTCTGTGTATTCTTGCGTCACTAATAAACCTTTATCGGTAAACATCATTGGACGACCCGCCACAGTGCGGCGTGGAGCTTCTGTTAAATTCTCCGATTGCAAATTCCAGCTACGTAACGTCCATTGGCTTTGCTGCTCAACTTGATAGTTATAATTAGCAGGCAAACGCTTATCCATGACAAAGGGACGTTGTTCGCCCACATATAACCAGCCATCTTTCACCAAAGGCTGACTGCGGTCATACCAAGTTGTTGTTGTGCCCGCTAGGGTGCTGGTGCTTGGCGTGGCAACATCTTCCAATAAATACGGTTTGGATAATTTGTTTTGTTGAGTATCCAAAACCTGCACTGCTAAAGGCGCATAACTGTAAAAAGCCATGAGATTTTTATCCGTCAGCACATTGTTAAAGGCGCGAGCTAAACTCCAGCGTTGCACAGGCTTTGTCAAATCCTTGGGATCGTAACGATATGCACGGTATAAACCTCTGTCGTTGCGTGCCGCAGCCCACAGTTGACCCGCTTGATATTGCAGCCAGTTTATTGATGTTGATAATTCCAATTCAGCCAACACTTGGGGTTTATCTTTGCCCCACTTCACTGTGAATAAAGATTCATCGCCCAAAGCCGCCAGAATATTGGCTTGTAGCGGCACACTGCGTAACAAAGACGTGTTGACATCTAAACGTCCCAAATCTTGCAATTGATCATTGGCAAAGGACAGCAGTTGTAAATGATTACCCGCTTGAGTTTCCCAAGAAGTTAAAGGAAATGCCGCCGTGCTTTGTTGCCAATCCAAAGATAAGGCGCGTTCATCCTCCAAAGCAATCGAACTGGTTTGACCCACCTCGCCTGCAAATGAAGTAAAATTGCTTAACTCTTTAGGATTTTTCGGGTCTTTCACATCAAATAAACTCGCGGCAACCCGTCGCACCCAGCGATTTTTTTCATTGGGCAAGGGCTGATCATTAATCCCCAGCGCAAATAAACGATCATTGTTGAAGAATAACTTTTCAGACCAGCCGGGCACTTTTAACTCACCCACAATTTTGGGCGCGGTTGCGTCGTTCAAATCAATCACCCATAAGGGATCAATTCGTTTGTAAGTCACCACAAAAGCACGATTGTCGGTGAAGCGCGTGGCAAATAATTGTTCGCCAATCGCAATATTATCGACTTTGCCAAGCAGCGGCATTTTTTCATTGCGTAAATCATAAATCGCTAAACTGCTGCCTTTGCTGCGGTCAGGTGCACCATAAACTAAACGCAATTGCTGATTGAATACATTCAGATGAAATTCTGAAGGCACTTGTCCAGGCACTAATAAACCTGGTAAAGCTCTTAACGGCGCACTGGCTTGGCTCAAGTCAAATACTTGCACTTGTGATGCAGTCCAATTATTTGGCTGGGGATTGTCGTTTGCGATGACTAAATAATCGGGGAAAATGGCAATTGAAGGCGTGTAACCTGCAACTTTTGCGGTGTCTAAAACTTGCAATTTCCCACGAGAATCTACACTTAAGGCGGTAATTCGCGTGATGGTTTGGGTGGCAACGCATCCAATACAATCGGCTTTTGTGAAAACTTCCGAGTCAGACATCACAGTGTAAATCACATTTTCACGCCGCCGTGATTGCAAGAAATTGCCTGTTGATACCCATTGATCCACAGGGTTCAGTTTGCCGTCAGCACTGCGGGTAAATACGGTTAATGTCGTGCCTGCACCTTGTGAAGATAGACTTTCCAAAAGCACCGTGTATTGTCCCAATTGATAAATTTCGCGCGGTGTACCTTGTAAGGCATAACTGGTGCTCAATTTGGGTTGTTCAGGTTTGCTGACATCAATCACTTGTAAACGTTGTGCTTGTGCGTTGGCATACCATAATTCAGTGCCCATTAAGCGTAAAATATCAGGTTTTTCGGTTGTACTGCCTGTGGCGGCGGTTGGAGCGGTTGGACTGGACGCTACAGTGCTGTTTGCTGTCATAGCAGGGAGAGCGGTTTTATCTGTATTCGCCGCTGTGGTGTAACCCATATAATTATTGGCGGATAAGAAAAAGCGTTGTCCTTTAATCCGTTCTTTGCTTGCCGCCGCGTTTAAGGGAAACATTGAAACCGCTTGCCAGTTATCGCTATTCAGCGGGTCACTATTGACTGGTACGGCAACCATACCCATAAAACAGCGATGGGTATCGGGGCAGCTCGTGGGTGGGGAATTGGTCAGATTAAATGCATCGAAAGGTTTTAAATCTAAGGGATTATTAGAAATTGGCTGTAGCCCTTTTTGCCACGCTTTTTCCAAAGTCCATGATTGGAACATTTCCGCTGCGGGATTATCTTTATCAAACCACACTAAGTAAACCATCATTCCTTGTAAATCGCGATCATTACTGACTACCACTTGTGATGATTTATCATTGTTGGCTTGTACATCAATTTGCCATGCGACACTGTTAAGACTGCCGAGACTTAGGCAAACTAGACTGAGCCATCGAAAAATACGCATAAAAACCTCACAAACTTATATGTTAAAAAATAAGTATAGCACTGTGGACTTAATGTTTGTATTTTTCAAGGGATTAGGAATGAGATAGTTGAGTTGCTAGCTTTTTGATTGGGAGCTATCATTTATTTCATTAAGCATCACAACAAATCATTCTTTCTTTAGCACTACCGAATTTTGTAAAATGAGCATTTGGAGCGCGCCAAAATGCTACGCCGCGTTGTGGATAACGGCACTATTCGTAAGACTAAAGCTTCACACAAAGAGTAGTCGTTCTTCATATTGCGAAAGCTCCAAACTTTCGGGGTTGCGTGGTTTTGCAACTTTTTGGCACGGTGTGGGCATCATGCCCCATTTCACCAGTTCGTGCAAAGCCCGTTCTAAAGTCACAGGAATTTGCGCTTTCTGTTAATGCAAGATTTCCACCGCACGCCACCTCCCAAAACCTTCATCGATCCACAAAATATTCCCAATGCCTAAAATCTAAAGTATTAAAGCTGTGCATGTTTTCATCTCTATGGTTTAGACTGAAATTCCACTTATAATAGAAACATTTTCGCCCGCGTGCCGATCATACGCAATTTCATTTGTAATCGGTGATGCTTCCGCACCCAGCTTAGCAAAGGATATTCCTCTGAGTAAACGACTGCTTAAATCCACTGCCTTAGTCGGTGGGATGACTTTTCTGTCCCGTATCTTGGGATTTATTCGCGATGTAGTAATTGCCCATGCCTTCGGTGCAAGTATCAGCAGCGATGCGTTTTTAATCGCCTTTAAAATCCCCAATTTCATGCGCCGCCTGTTTGCCGAAGGTGCGTTTTCGCAAGCCTTTATTCCCGTGCTCAGCGAATATAAAACCCAGCGCGAAAAATTTGAAGTGCAACGCTTGGTGAACCACGTCACGGGCAGTTTAGGCGGAATTTTGGTGTTAATCACGATAGGCGGGATTATCCTTGCGCCGCTGTTAGTGATGATTTTCGCACCCGGATTTATCCAACAAACCGCTAAATTCGCGCTCACTGTGGAAATGCTGAAAATCACGTTTCCGTATTTATTATTTATCGCGCTGACCGCCTTGGCAGGCAGCGTGCTCAATACTTACGGACAATTTGCCATTCCCGCATTCACGCCCGTGCTGTTGAATATCACCATGATTAGCTGCTCCCTGTGGCTTACGCCCTATTTTGATGAACCGATTATGGCATTGGCGTGGGGCGTATTTTTCGCAGGGATTGCCCAACTGCTCTA
>JBDKHS010000107.1:0-2558 GCA_039797505.1 Pseudomonadota bacterium
TGCCCCAGTGAGCAATAGCGCACCGCGTCCATCAATACCGTAAACACGTTTTCGTTGTTAATCGCGGCTTTTTGTAAACGTGCTAAAACTTCTTTCGCCTGCACTTGGTGGCAGGTTTGGAAATCTTGTAAACGCTTAATTTGACTTTGTTTTTCTTCTTCCGTGGAACGCGCTAATTCGACCACAATGTGCTGATTATCCGCTTCAGGATTACGGAAGGTATTCACGCCGATAATCGGTAAATTGCCGTCGTGTTTGAGCATTTCGTAGTGCATGGATTCTTCTTGAATCTTGCCGCGCTGATAGCCCGTTTCCATCGCGCCCAACACCCCGCCACGCTCGGCAATGTTTTCAAATTCTTTCAACACCGCTTCTTCAACTAAATCGGTGAGTTCGTCGATAATAAACGCGCCTTGATTGGGGTTTTCATTTTTGGCTAAGCCCCATTCACGGTTAATAATCAATTGAATCGCCATCGCACGGCGCACGGATTCAGTGGTGGGCGTGGTAATCGCTTCATCGTAGGCGTTGGTGTGCAGGCTGTTGCAATTGTCATAAATCGCAATCAGGGCTTGCAGCGTGGTGCGAATATCGTTGAACGCCATTTCTTGGGCATGTAAAGAACGCCCCGAAGTTTGAATGTGATATTTCAGTTTTTGACTGCGTTCATTCGCGCCGTATTTGTAACGCATTGCCGCCGCCCAAATGCGCCGCGCCACGCGCCCAATCACGGAATATTCAGGGTCCATGCCGTTTGAGAAGAAAAACGATAAATTCGGTGCAAAATCATCAATGTGCATTCCGCGCGCTAAATACGCTTCGACATAAGTAAAACCATTTGCCAAGGTGAACGCCAATTGAGAAATCGGATTCGCGCCCGCTTCGGCAATGTGATAACCCGAAATCGAGACTGAATAGAAATTCTTAACCTGATGATGTACAAAATATTCTTGAATATCACCCATCATTTTCAGGCTGAATTCAGTGGAAAACAAGCAAGTATTTTGCCCTTGGTCTTCTTTCAGAATATCCGCTTGCACCGTGCCGCGCACATTTTCCAAGACCCATGATTTAATTTTTTCAATCTCATCATCAGTGGGTTGGCGTTTGTTGTCGGACTCAAATTTTTCAACTTGTTGATCAACAGCGGCATTTAAAAACATTGCCAAAATCGCAGGCGCGGGACCGTTAATCGTCATCGAAACTGACGTGTTGGGATTACAGAGTTCAAAGCCGCTGTACAACACTTTCAAATCGTCTAAAGTCGCAATGGATACGCCAGAGTTGCCAACTTTGCCGTAAATATCAGGGCGCGGCGCGGGGTCACAACCGTATAAAGTCACCGAGTCAAAGGCGGTAGAAAGGCGTTTAGCGGGCGATTCTTTGGACAGGAAACGGAAACGTGCGTTCGTGCGGAATGCGTCGCCTTCGCCAGCAAACATGCGGGTAGGGTCTTCATTTTCACGTTTAAACGCAAACACGCCTGCGGTATACGGGAAGCTGCCCGGCACATTTTCCTTCATCATCCACGTTAATAATTCGCCGTGGTCGGTGTATTTCGGCAGCGCGACTTTGGGAATTTTCGTGCCTGACAAAGAACTGCTGTTGAGTTTGGTGCGAATTTCTTTATTGCGAATTTTGACGACATATTCATCACCCGTGAAATTCTGTTTGACCGTCTCCCACATGTCCAACAATTTGCGGGCGTGCACGTCCAGACTGTCTTCTTTTTGGCGAATTAATTCGTCTAAATTGCTGGCATCTTTGCCGCAGTGTTGCAGCATTTTTTGCGTGGCATGAAGCTGTTGGCGTTCACGGGCAATTTGCGCTTGGGTTTTAATGGTTTTGTGATAACCGCGCACGGTGTCGGCAATTTCTGCCAAATAACGTTGGCGTTGCGGCGGCACAATCACCGTGCTGTGGGTGGATGCTTTGGTGCTGACCCGTGGCAAATGTCCACCGTGGGGCAAAGTTGCAAAGCCTTTATCCGCAATCGCTTGTAAAATCCCTTGGTATAAACCCGTGACCCCGTCATCATTAAAACGCGAGGCAATCGTGCCGTATACAGGCATTTCTTCAGTAGGCTGATTGAATAAAGTTTGATTGCGTTGATATTGTTTACGCACATCGCGCAAGGCATCGAGCGCGCCTTTGCGGTCAAATTTGTTAATTGCCACTAAATGAGCAAAATCGAGCATGTCGATTTTTTCCAACTGGCTGGCAGCCCCGAATTCGGGAGTCATCACATACAAAGACACGTCCACATGCGGCACAATCGCTGCGTCGCCCTGCCCAATCCCTGAAGTTTCCACAATGATAATGTCAAAACCTGCGAGTTTAGTCGCAGCAATAACATGCGGTAAAATATCGGGGATTTCGCTGCCCGCGCTGCGGGTTGCCAAGGAACGCATGTAAATATTGGGCGAGTCAATCGCGTTCATGCGAATGCGGTCGCCTAATAAAGCCCCGCCACTTTTACGCCGTGAAGGGTCAATGGCAATCACAGCAATTTTGAGTTTATCTTGATGATCGAGACGTAAACGGCGAATGATTTCATC
>JBDKHS010000108.1:0-3874 GCA_039797505.1 Pseudomonadota bacterium
AGCCCCTAAATCCCCTAAAGGGGACTTTAAACATTAAACAAATTGTTTGTATTTAGCCCCCTTTAGGGGGTTGGGGGCTTCTTTAAAGATTTTTAAACATGCTACTTTCTGTTAAAACTTATTTGATGACACGCTCTAGGATAAATCAGAACCCGCTCAAAGATTAAGCAGGCTTCTGATTTCAATCATATTTACTGTGGTGGCAACCAATCTGGAGCAAGCTCTTTTGCTTGATTGAGCAAGGTGTGCAGCTCTGGCGAGGACTTGGCAACCCATAAACAATTAAGCAATTGTGTTGCCAGTTGCTGTTTGTCTTGTAAAAGCACACTCGCATTTTGGCGCAGAGCCTTTTGCACTACCACCACATCAGCATCATCTTCTAATAAACTGTAATCATTGAGCAAAGAATGTAAAGTGCAATACTGCAATTTTGCCTGAATCCAGTCAAAATCTAGGAGCAAAGATTTTAATTCACGTTGCCGCTGTGCACTGAGTAAATGGATTGCCAAATAATCGAAGAAATAGCCATCTTGCACCCCCGTCGCCCAACCATGTGGGCACAAACGACGATAAGCGGCTAACAAATGGCTGTGCAGTTTTTCAACATCCGCACATTCACATAAATAATCATGCTGAATTGTTTGTAAACTTAAATAGCGTGATTTGGACGTGCTATCACCGGTTATTTGTACTAAACTTTTGGCAACCAGTTGTTTAATAAACTGATGAGATTCTTCATCTTGCAATTGGTACAAATACCGCCACAACATCAACAACGGCGCGTAGGGAATTGCGGTGTAATCGGCAAATACTGCCAAGGTGAAATAATATTCACTTTGCTCGCCCAAAGCTTCGCTGTTGACATGCAGAGCTTGTAACAAGGTGTTGGAATATTCATAGCTGACTTCAGGAAAGAAAATTTCAGCTTGCTGTAAATGCTTTTGTACAGGCGTATTGGCGGGCAAACTGCGCACCGCATGGGCGGCTAGTTTTAAAGTTTGCGGCACGTAATTGCAGTAATTTAATAATTCGTGCTGGGTAGAATTAAAACTGGAGGTTTCCAGATAATGACTGAAAAAGCTGGTTGCCTGTGCCATGTTCAAATAAGGCACGGTATATTCTTGAATGCCTGCCAGAAAATGCTTAATAAATTCAATTACATTATTCTCACAGGTGCTCATAATTAACTGGCATTCTTTCCCCAAACGACTGAATGCCAAGACATCACGTACATCCCAAACATCATCGAGAATAAATAAACAGGCGCGTTTACTACACAGTTCTTTGAGGCGTTCAACCCCTTCTTCCAACTCTAAAAATTCCGCAGCGGTAGGATTGCTGGTATTTTTCGCTAAATATTGATAAACCCGCATTTGTTGGGCGACAGGATCAGAGGCTTGTCCGACGTGAATCCAAAAAATACCATCTACAAATTTGCGCCGAATCACCAAATCATGCGCCAACACCGCGCTGACTAAGGATTTTCCAATGCCACTTGCGCCCCGCAATAAAATCGGGTTTTTTTGCCCATCACTGACTTCAGCAATGGAGGGCTTCATCACTAATTTAGCTTTTAATTCATTGAGTAATTGCGTATGTTCTACCAAGTAGCTGGGTAAACTTGGAATATTATACAAAGTCCCCAAGGTGGCTTCTGCATCACCCGCTTTGAGTTTCGCAAGCTCCCGTTCTATATCCGTTAGCTCTGCTTGTAAATTATCAATTTGTTCTTGTAAATCTTTGCCTTGCTGTGAGTCTGTACAGCGTTTGATTTGTGCATTCAAATCGGTGAGCAAGTCATTCAACGCACTATAATGTTGATTTAATAAGGTAATTTGTTGTTCGAGGGTATATTCATCAGCGATTAACATCATTCAGTGCCTTCTATCCAATAATTTGCCGCAGCCTCAAGCGTATCAACGGCACGACAGTTTGCACTGGGGCGCGTAAGACCGATAAAGTTGCACGAGTAAGTTTTTACATCAATATTGATTTTTTTGTGGTTATTATAACTGCTCTATTTCTGCTTGAGAAAGCCCTGTGGCTTGTATAATTATTTCTAAAGCTAATCCTTGGGCTTTAAGTTGTTGTGCAATGGTGAGTTTGGCTTTCAATTCGCCTTCAGCAAGACCTTCCTCTTTACCCTCAGCAAAAGCTGTGTCTAACACCGCCTTATTTGACCAATAATCTAATAAACTCTTTTGATATTGCCGTGCTTGCATGGGGCGAAGATTCGCAACCTCAGCCACTTCAAAGGCTTTTTGAAACACCGGCTCGTTTAAAATGCGTGGGATTTCTTCAATATCTGCCATAGGAGTCTCACAGTTGAGTGGTAATTTCCCAATTTTACTGAAAACTTGATTGTGTGGCGCATGATAACACCTTGCTTGTAAATAAAAAATTTAGAGTGTAGCTCTATAACAGAGTTACACCCAATTTTTCAAGGTGCGAATTAAATTCGTCAGCCGCTTTATCGAACAAGGGCATTTGCAAAAAGCAAAAATGCAGTTTGTCGTAAAATAGATCGCTGTCTTGGTCTTTTAAACTCACATCTTGCCGAAATTTTAGTATAGTATTTAAATACTAAGGATAGACTAATATAAAAAGCAATTTGATGATTTAAATCATGCCCTTGAACATGTTCTCTCAGTCTATTTTTAAAATCAAAATACTATAAGTCGTCGGCTGTGATGAAATTTAAAATTGCAATGAAATAAACGGCGGATAATTTAAAATTCCACTGCCCTTTTTTGCCTGTTCTCGCAAGGGAAAAGTCACATAGTTTCAATCCATACCCGACCTCATCCGTCAGGTGAAACCCGCCGACGGATAGAGGTCGATGGATTATTTCTGCCCATGAACGGGGAGTTTATTTTGAATGATAATGATACTAGTGTATCGTTATCAAAACTTAAAAACAGGACTGCGCCCTTTTTTAAAGAAGCCCCCAACCCCCTAAAGGGGGCTAAAGATAAAAAATTTTGTCTTTAAAGTCCCCTTTAGGGGATTTAGGGGCTTCTTTAAATATCTTAATCCTTCGGAGGCACATAACCCGTGGGCTGCATTGCACCTTCGCTGAAGAGGAATTTTTCCATTTCTTCTTCCAGCATTTTACGGGCTTTGGGGTCGATAGGAGACAGGCGATATTCATTAATCAACATGGTTTGATGTCTTAACCATAATTGCCAAGCTTCTTGAGAAACTTCCAAATAAATACGCTTGCCCAATTCACCGGGATACGGCGGAGCTTTTAAGCCTTCAGCTTCTTTGCCCAGTTTCACACAATTGACAGTACGGCTCATGTTGGTTTCCTTGTGATGAGATTACAAAAGACAGTCCTGCACAGGACGCGCGGGAAATGCAGTTAATTCTTGGATTAATCGGGCGACAGGCGCGGCAAGCCCTAATTTTATCGGCGTTGCCACCTTATACCAAACTCTATTAGAAAGTGCTATAGCTGTGCTTTGTTCGCGATTAATGGCGATTTGCACAGGCAAAATATCCAGATGAAAATGGGTAAAGGTGTGGCGCAAACTTTCCCAAATTTTATATTTTTGCACCTGAATGCCTAATTCTTGTTCACAATAGCGATGAATTTCACCGACATCCGCACATTCTGGAAAACTCCACAGCCCGCCCCAAATACCTTGCGCGGGACGTTGTTCCAGTAAAATCTCGCCCGTAGGCTGTTGCAGCATTAAAAATACCGCCGTTTTAACCGGGATGGTTTTACGCAGTTTGGGCACAGGATACGCTTGTGGATTGCCTTGTTGTGCGGCTTGGCAGTTAGCTTGAATTGGGCAACGGCTACATTGTGGACGGCTACGTGTGCATAAAGTCGCGCCTAAATCCATCATCGCTTGCGTATATTCCC
>JBDKHS010000109.1:0-5661 GCA_039797505.1 Pseudomonadota bacterium
AAAAAGTAATCTAACTCCATGTTATAAAAATGAATGATGCTTCTTGCATTGGCTCTCGCCTTTAGGGGCTTCTTTAGTGGTTAATGCCTATTTGATGACACACCCTAAGTGTAGGTGCGAATTTATTCGCATGCGTTTCTAATTCGAGCGCGTTGTGCGAATAAATTCGCACCTACAACCAGCTCAGTCTCGCAAACTTAGCTTAAAATCAAGAGTCCAAATAGGTTGTTTTATACACCCAAACAAAAAGCCCCGACATCATCAATATCGGGGCTTTTAAACGCATTGTAAAACTAAAACTTACTTCTTATTCTTAGAAGCCACCATCACCACCGCTTCCCCTTCTAAAACCACGACATCACCAACGCGGCAAATGGTTTCTAAAGTGACTTTACGTTTCTCAGCCACGATTTCTTTAATCGTTGCCACTGCAGTCACCGTGTCACCAATGCGCACAGGGGCTTTAAATTTCAGGGTTTGGCTTAAGTAAATCGTGCCATAACCGGGCATTCTCGTGCCCAATACCGTAGAAATAAAACCCGCACTCAACATGCCGTGAGCAATCCGACCTTTAAACATCGAGGTTTCGGCAAATTCTTGGTTAATATGCACGGGATTATTGTCCCCGCTGATCCCAGCAAACAGCACCACATCGGTTTCCGTAACCGTTTTAGCATAACTCGCACTCATGCCGACGCTCAAATCTTCAACGTAATAACCTTGTACTTCGCTCATCAGTCAGTTTCCTTGTGATTTATCATTAACAGATATATTTTACACTACTTTAGGAGTTACGCAGTTGAATTAATAAGCTAATTAATTCAAAAAGCTTTATCCAGCGTAGAATGTATGACCACTGCCATTAAATTAAGCATAACTCAAGGGAGAATAAGGCTTAAATCGAGTATGAGACCTGCTAGGTTTTAAAAACTTAGCAGGTCTTGGGTTAAGCCTGATGAGGATTGGCAGTGCTACAAGCACTGCCATTACATGCTTGTGTTATGCGAGAATACGAAACTCACTGTTTATTATAAGAATGATGGTTCACAGTGCTTTCATGTTATGCTCACATTTTAAACTTAAAAATGAAGAGGCTTGCAATGAAGCAATGCGAAAACTTAGAAGAAGTCCGGGAACAAATTGACTTATTAGATCAACAAATTGTGAAACTGTTGGCGACGCGCAGCCAGTTCGTGAAACAAGCAGCAGGTTTTAAGAAAACTGTGGCAGAAGCCCAAGCTCCTCAACGGGTAGCGCAGGTAATGCGTAAAGTGGAAGGTTTAGCACACGAACACGGCGCGAATCCTTTGTTAATCGAGCGCGTTTATCAAGCGATTATTAATACTTCTATTGAAATGGAAATGCAGCACCTTGCCAATTTAACCAAAGACTAAATTTTATTTCAGAGGTTACGCAGTTGCAATCATTCTTCTTTAATTTACAATGAGCTACGATTATTTATCGAACAATCATCTTTTCGGTAAAATCAATCAGTGACTGATTCGACTGCATAACCCTTAATTATGTTTATTCATTTCCAGCGCACGGAATACAAACATCTTGAAACGTCTGATGATTTATTTGTTGCTGAGCAGTTTTTTAACCGCTTGCGCAGCTTTGCAAACTGAAATTTTAACCCCAAAAGTCAGCCTCACCGATTTACGTTTGCTCAATATGGGGTTATTTTCACAAAGTTACCGTTTAGAATTGAATATTCAAAATCCCAATGCGTTTCCCTTGCCTTTGAATGGCTTGACTTATGGGCTAACTTTGAATAACACAGCGTTTGCAAAAGGACAGGCGAATGAATCCATCCTCATTCCCTCGCATGGTGAAAAACGTTTAAGCTTAAATGTGGTCAGCGATTTAAGCAGTTTGCTTGGACAGTTGCAACAATGGCAAACCTTGGGGCGCAGTCTGAGCTATAAATTGGATGGCGAACTGAGTTTATTAAACTGGGCACCGAAAGTGCCGTTTAATTATCAAGGCGACATTAAGATTAAGTGAGAATGCACAGGCAAAGCATGCTGGGCATTGTTAATTTTCACTCTTGAATATTCTGATTTAAATAATTAAAAAGAGTAGAAAATTTGGTGGTAGGGTGGAATAGCGCAGCGTATTCCACCCTCCCCCTAGAACTATCACGCTTCATGGTGGAATACGGCTTGCGCCTATTCCACCCTACGCTTGATATTATTAAATGACTTGCAAAGCCCGCTGTGTATTGGGCACAACCGCATATTCATAGAAAAAACGGTCGATAACCCACACATCTTCTTCTTTTATAAGAATGACGGTCGCTAATAATTCCCCATGTTCAAAAGTGGCGCGCACTTGATATTGTGCTGCCAACGACCACCACCACATCGAACCCATACGCACCAAGTTGCCCGAAGAACCATAATAACGCGCCAATTCGCCCAATTGATAAAACACTGTATTTACTTTTTGTAATTGGCTGCCGCGCATTTGCTGTTGCAAGTTTAAACTGGCGTGATTGAGAAAAAATTGTTGATTCCAACGCGCCAATAATTCCAGCATTAATACATCCACCACATGCTGAGTTTCTTGGCGCAAACTGCGCTGCATATAATTGCCATAGCTCACACTGAGCGATGTCACCACCAGCACCAACAGTAAAAAACCGCTCCAAGAACCAAATAAGTGACGTATTAAACGGGCAACACGCATTATTCTATCCTTTTCATTTGCAAAGCCTTATCAAGGGCTTGTAAGCGCGTCACTGTTCCAATATCTTGCCAGTCACCGCGATAATGCTCACCTGTGACTTGCCCCGCCTGCATCGCAGCAATTAACAAAGGCGCAAGTGGAAAAGATTCCTGAGTACAAGTTTTAAATAAATCAGGGTGATAGATTCCAATCCCGCTAAAGGTTAATTTCGGTTCACCCGTGGCAAGCACTTGCGAATTTGCGAGGTGAAAATCGCCGCGCGGATGTTGTTCAGGGTTATCGACTAACACTAAATGCGCCAAACTTTGTAATTTTTCAGGCAAGCTGGAAAACGGATAATCGCACCACACATCACCATTCACCACGAGAAACGGTGCATTTCCCAACAATGGCAGGGCATTTAAAATACCGCCGCCTGTGTCTAATTTTCTGTCATGTTCGCGGGAATATTGCAAGCTTGCGCCATAGCGTGAACCATCGCCCAAAGTTTCTGCAATCATCTCGCCCAAGTACGCCAGATTAATCACAATTTCTCGAATACCTGCGGCAACTAAATGCTGAATATGATATTCAATCAAACATTGTCCGCCGACTTTTAACAGCGGTTTTGGGCTGTGATCGGTGAGGGGACGCATCCGCTCGCCCCGCCCTGCTGCCAAAATCAGCGCGCGGGTCATGGGGCAAAACTCGGTAAACTTTGTTGATACGCAGGCAAGACTTTGTGTTTGACCAAATCGTACAAATCACGCAATTCAGGATAGGCTGAGCTGACTTGAACGATATATTCCAAAGTGCGGGGAATGTCTTGTAAATAACCGCTTTTGCCATCGCGCCGATAAAGGCGGGCAAAAATACCGCTGGCTTTTAAGTGGCGTTGAATCCCCATTAAATCGAACCAACGGGTAAATTGTTGTTCTTCTACGCCTTTCAAAATTCCTGATTGCAAGGCGAGCAGGTAATAACTGCGTACCCATTGCGCCACTTGTTCAGGTGTCCATTTGATATAACAATCGCGTAATAAAGAGACTAAATCGTAAGTCACTGCGCCACACACTGCGTCTTGAAAGTCTAAAATGCCGGGATTGTTATGCGGCGTAACCATCAAGTTGCGTGAATGATAATCACGGTGCACAAACACTTGCGGCTGACTGAGGGCGTTTTGACTGAGTAATTCAAAACTTGCCGCCAAGGCGGTGCTTTCTGTGGCACTGAGTGCTAAATTCAAATGCGTGCCCAGCAACCAATCCCGAAATAAATTCATTTCAGTGTGCAAAAGAGCGTGATCGTATAAAGGCACGCCTTCTGTCGAAGTGCAAGCCTGCATCACCACCAAGGCGCGTAAGGCATCTTGATATAAAATTTCAGCTTGTCCATTTTGCAAGGCAGGCAGATATAAATCTGAACCTAAATCTGTGAGCAGTAAAAAACCTTGGGCTAAATCTGCCTCAATCACTTTGGGAACATTCAGCCCGCTGTCAGCAAGCTTTTGGGCAACATGAATGAAAGGCAGACAATTTTCGCGTTCTGGTGGCGCGTCCATCACGATTAAACTGCCCTCAGCCAAGAGCACACGAAAATATCGCCGAAAGCTGGCATCATTGGTGACGGCAAGAATTTCAGGCGTGGGCAAAGCAAGGGTGTGGGAAACCCATGCGCGTAATTGGTTTAAGCGTTCAGGCATTCAGATGTTTCCTAATGACAGGCAAGTGCATTGTGTGAAAACCGACTGCGTCCCTCCATTCCCAAACGGGCAATTTAAATAGCCCTGTGTCGCGAAATAGGGAAGTTCGGAAGGCAAATGCTTAAATTACCATATATTGCACACGGTTTTATGCAAGCGATATTTTAAGCTTTCGCGTTTGGGAGGCGCGTCTCAAAACTGATTCAATTCACACAGATGCTGAAATTTTAAAGCAAACATTATAATGCGAATCATCATTGTCGTAAGAAGTTTCGCAGCACTTTTCCAATCGCAGATTGCCTACTTACCATAACGGCTATTTCCAACGCGATGAATCAGCATGTCATTATTGACAACTCGCAGGCGCAGCGACCCCTCATAGGAGTTTATTCTAATTTGAAATGAAGCAGAGGAAGAACTAAAAGAATGTTGTTTGAAAGCAGGGAAGGACTTGCGAAGTATTACAGATGGTGGAGAGGGTGGGATTCGAACCCACGGAAGGGGTAAGCCTTCAACGGTTTTCAAGACCGCCGCATTCGACCACTCTGCCACCTCTCCGAGAGCGTCAAGGGTTGGAATTATCGCTGAATTTATAACTGAAAGCAAGTCTAAATTGCCAGTTTTATCATATTCTCATCAAACTTAGTCTGATAGCAGTGTTTCAGAAGAGTCTCGTTTTGCATAAACCTTCATAGAAAAGGGCTGAGCATTTTTAAAATGAATCAGCCCTTGCATAACATTCAGAAATTCTTATGGATTATTACTGCTCACCGCTGAGGCACTGGCATCCACCGCCGCCAAAGCACTCAAGTTAATTACGCCGCGTGTGGTCACAGTACGGCTTAAAATATGAATCGGCTTGTTCATCCCCAACAAGATTGGGCCGACAGAAACCCCATTCGCTAAAGATTTAATGGCATTGAAAGTAATATTTGCCGCGTCTAAATTGGGCATCACCAGCAAATTTGCCTCGCCGCGTAAACGAGACTTCGGATACAAACGCAGACGAATATCTTCGATCAAAGCAGAGTCGGTTTGCATTTCGCCATCACATTCCAATTCTGGCATCATTTCTTGAATCAGTTTCAAGGCATGACGCGACTTAATCGCTGAAGGATTATCCGCGCTCCCGAAGTTAGAATTCGAGACCAACGCCACTTTCGGCATAATCCCAAAACGCATCACTTCTTTTGCCGCGAGCATGGTGATTTCTGCCAATTGTTCCGCACTGGGGTCGTAATTCACTGAAGTGTCTGCAATGAAATATGTGCCCTTGTCTAAAATCAGTA
>JBDKHS010000110.1:0-3187 GCA_039797505.1 Pseudomonadota bacterium
ATTGAAGTCATGAACCAAACTCGCCCCAATGTGATGTTGGTGGATATGGAAATGCCGCGTATGAACGGTTTAGAATTGACCGCACACGTCCGAGCCAACCAAGCCACGCATAAAATTCCAATTTTTATGATTACTTCACGAACCACGGAAAAACACCGCGAACAAGCGAAGACTGCTGGGGTAACGGCATATTTAACTAAGCCTTATCAAGATGTTGAATTGCTGGGCTTAATTGACAAAGCCTTAGCTGGGAAGTTATAAGCGGTGTTGATTACCAGCAATCCCAATTTATACGTGCTCATGTTTTTTGAAGGCATGATGTTATTCGTGCCGCAAGATGATGTGAAATCGGTGGAAATTATGGCGGATTTACAGCTAACTCCCACCGATTTTGGGGCAGTGGGTTGGTATGGAGGACATGCTTACGGACACGAGTCGCCCGTGTTTTGCCTGTCAGAAGATATGCTGATTTTGCCCGACTTGCCTGAATCGCGGGAATATTTTGTGTTACTGAAATCGGGGAATGTGCCTGTGGGCATTACCTGTGACGAAGTCGAAAATGTGGATATTCGTGAGGTGCATTTAGACTTTCAGATTTTGCATCCGATGATGTATCTTGAACATTCGCCAATTCAATATTTAGTCGTCTATCAAACTAAAATCGCTTGCGTCAGTTCAGGCGAGCGTCTTGTTGAATATCTCGCCAACCAATCCGAAATTTATCAAACCGCTAGACAGGCTTATTTAGCTTAACGAATTAACTGAAACTGGTAGTTTAAATTAACCTGAGTTCGGGATAAGGAAGAGTAGAAAATTTAGCAGTCGTAGGGTGGAATAGCCTAGCGTATTCCACCAAGCAACGTGATAACTCTAGGTATGACGCAGTTAAATCGAGAAGACCCTGATTGTACGGTAGAAGCCTGTAAAATCCTCGCCGCTGGAGCGTTGGAATGAGACAAGTATCACGCTTCATGGTGGAATACGCTACGCTATTCCACCCTACTACAAAGATTTCTTATCCCGAACTCAGGTTAAATTAGAATTTTCAGAATTAAAAACTGTGCTCAAGTAAAATTTTCATTCTGATAGCCCTTAAAAAAAGCCCTTATGTGTTCAATCCATAAGGGCTTTTTAAACTCTGAAAGCAAGCTTAGTTTTTCTTAAATGCCATTAACTTATTTTCTTTCATCATGGGCACTAATAACAATTTCTTTTCAGCAAGATAGCTGGCATCTGCTGAACCTTGACCCAGTTTTAAAGTTTCATGTGCTTTTCCTGCGGGGTCAAAATAGAATAATTTACCAGCCATCCAATCCGTTGCAAAATAGCCTTGTGCACCATCACTCATCACCCCGTCTAAATTGCCCACGGGTCTGTCTGAAATAATGCTGATTTTCTTATCGCTCAAACTCACTGCTTTCAAGTAGCCCAAGCGTGAGGTGGTAAAGCCTTCGGTACGAATCCCCCAAGTGCCCACAACCAGACGTTTATCTTCTGCAAATAAACCGTTAGGGCTTTCTAAAGCGGCATCATTCAGCCACATTTCAAACTTGCCCTTGCATAAACACCAAATGCTATTGGTGAACATGTCAGAAACGTAGATATTGCCGTTCTTATCAGCGGTGACATCATTTAAAAATTGACTGCCTGCGGCGGGATAACGTTGGGATACTTTGCCTTCGTTAATGTTAATAGCCAGTAATGTGTCAATGTCTGCAACGTATAACATATCACCCACAACTGCCATACCTTTAGGCGCGTTTAAATCCTTCACCCAAATTTTATTAATGGTTTTGCCTTCCAAAGACACGATAGAAATATAGCCTTTACCATCTTTTTCTGGGGGATTGCCTTGTACATTGGAAACATAAAGACGCTTATTTTTGGCATCATAAACCACAGATTCAGGCGTATCTAAGCCTTCACTCAGCGTCCATGCAGGGGTAAATTGGGGCAACTCGAGTTTTGCAGGTTCAGCTGCAAAGCTTGTCATATTCATTGTGAGCAATAAGCTTGCTGCAAGATTTTTCACGATCATCATTCATCCTTTGTGGGTTTCGGTTGGTTTATTCAGAGTTTACCACACTTTCCCCGCGTTTTTCCTAAGTCAAAGTTTCGACAGAAGACGCGATTTTTAGCGGCGATGCCGATGACCGCCACCCCACCAGCCGCGCCCATAATAACCACGATAGGGAGCAAAAATTGGAATAATTGGGGTGAAAATACTGATACTAGGGCTGACATAACCGCTATAGCCACCGTAGTAACCTCTCCCATAATACGCAGGCGTATAATAAGCACAACCCTGTACTAAAAGGCTGAGTAACAGAATCCGCAATAATTTATAGAAGCGACACATCTCATATTCCTTGCTTAAAAACTTATTTCTTATCATAATGTTAGCATATTCATAAGCGATAAACAGTTTTTCAGGAAAATTTTTCTAAACATGCGAAAACGCTATATTTTCATTAGATTAGCCTATCGCCAAGCTGTAAACGCTGAAAATCTTGATGGCGAGAACATGGGAACGAGATAAAATTTTTTGAATTCTCTATCACTGATTTCGGCGGCGTGAAGCATCATTATTCACGCTTGAACTCTACACAGCGCAATGTCAGAATTACCCACTTCCCTTCACTTCAAATTATTCTAAAAAAACTATGTCTTGCGACTTCACCCAGCTCGCCACTTCTGGCGTACAAGGTTTACACCCCTATCAACCCGGCAAACCGCTTGCAGAATTAGAACGCGAATATGGCATTCAAAACGCAATCAAACTTGCCTCCAATGAAAATCCGTTGGGCGCAAGTCCCCGCGCCATTGCTGCGATTCAAGCCGAATTAGCAGAAATTACCCGTTATCCCGATGGCAATGGTTTTGTGCTCAAACAAGCGATTGTTGAACAATTTGGCGTGGCGTTGAACAATATTACTTTGGGTAATGGTTCAAACGATTTACTGGAATTAATCGCACGCGGCTTTGTGAGCAGTCAAGATTCGGTCTTATTTTCACAACATGCGTTTGCGGTTTATCCGATTGTGACTCAAGCCATTGGTGCACAAGCAATTATCACCCCAGCCAAAAATTGGGGGCATGATTTAAACGCGATGCTGGGCGCAATTCAAGCGAATACCCGCGTGATTTTTATCGCCAATCCCAATAATCCCACAGGAACTTGGTTAGA